>JARGFK010000027.1 GCA_029211065.1 Desulfobacterales bacterium | reverse complement strand
AAAAGATCGACTTCGGAATAGAGACCGGAAGCAATTATCAGGCTATCAATGGATCGCAGCGCTTTCCAGTTTATCCTGCCATCATTTCCTATTTTTTCCAAAACATCGTAGGTTATGTTCAGGCATTGACAGTTCGGGAAATTAACAAGGTAATCTTTCACCTCAATTGCAATATCCGCTTTTCCGGCTTTTATTGGGCCCTGCATGACTTCAACGACAGAGATAATAGAGATGACCGCTTCCGCTTTTCCTTCTTCTATAATGGTAAATAATTCTTTTGATAAAGCGTCATAGGGCTGAATCATATCCGTTAAATATATGATGATATTGCTGTCAATAAGCACTTTTTTCCCGTAGACGGTACTTTTCAGCTTCTTTAATGAAATCAAGGAAGCCTCTCTTCCCGTTCCCCGTCGATGAATTCATCCACGGTTTCAGGCCTGTCGCCTATTGTCTTCCCTGTGAGTCCGGATAATTTTTTTGTAAAGGACGGAACTATTTCCAGAATAAGTTTGTCTTTTTCTTTATTAATTAGAATTTTTGATCCGGATGTGATCTTCATTTCCTTTCTTAGATGTGCAGGCAAAACAACATATCCTCTGCCGGAAACTGTAACGCTGATTGGTTTCATGCTGCAATCCTCCATTTATGTTGTAAAAATATTATATGCAGCATAATATTTTATTGTCAACATATTTATGATTTAGCAGTTGTGGCTTTATATATAGCTCCGCCCCTTGAATTACAGGCTACAAAGAATTAATTATATTATAATACAAATAGTTATAGATAGTGTTCGAAAACTTATGTATCTGTTTTTTCCCAGATCAATATTCGAGGGCGGTTCTTTAGTTTTGGGAAAAAATCATTAAATTCCTCACAGCTTACCACCATAGTTCTTATTTTTCTTTTAATATAGCGTTCAGTTTTTCTGCTCAGATCATTCAGATGAAACTGGTCGATATTTCCAATTAAGACAAGGTCGATAATTCCGCTGTCTTTACCTTCGGCGTAATCATCGATCAGATACGCCTTTTCCAGTTCACCCAGCCGGCTAACAATCCCGTCGACGACCTGATCGATTCCCATGACTTTACCGACCATCGATTTAAGTTCATTAAACAGCGGGTGATCCGGGTTGGCCGTATAAAAGACCTGCCGGCCGCTTCGCTGGGATTTCAGCAAATGGGTGCGGGTAAGCTGATTCAACTCTTCACGCACCGAGTTGGTGGAAACGTTGAATTCATTGGATAGTTCGCGCAAATAAGAACGGGTTTTGGGATTGAAAAAGAATCTGACCAGCAATTTAATTCTGGTTTTGGAGGATATAAGCCCTGCAAAAAGGTCGTTCAAATTTTGACTCCTTTTTGAGTAGTTTTATTACTCATATCATGTTCATAATTTTTTATCAATCTTTTTTAAATCAGGCGGGCGACTGACCGCTTAAGTCCGGATTGGCAAAGTTAAACAATTGGCTTTCTAAGGAAGGGGAATGTTACCTCACTTTTTCATTTCGTTTACGATCAATTAGGGTACAACTTATTCATTGGGCTGCCGTTAACGGCTACGGCGGTCAGGTTGGGTTCGATCTGAGCCGGCCCCTGGATCCAAAACCGGCCGGTCTCCACCACGCCGCTCAAACCGCATCTGGCAGATCTGCTCGGAAATCAGGCTCATCATGAAGATGAGGATGGAAGTTACAAAAAGCAGGGCGCTCATGTTGGTGAAGCGCCCCTCGGTCACAAACGTATAAATATAATTTGCCATCCCCAGGACAAACATCAGGAAACTGACCGGTAAAAATACCCTCATGGGGGAATAGAGGGTGCTGATTCGGGAAATGATCATAAAAAAACGCACGCCGTCCCGAAGCAGATTGATGTTACTCTTTCCTGTTTTTCGTTTTAACATTTTGATGGGGACATATTTTACGCTGCCGCCGTTTCGCAGCACCCCGAGGGTCAGGGTGGTGGGATAAGAATAGGTATTGGGCAGTAGATATAAAAAATTACGGGCGATATCCGCCTTTACGGCACGAAAACCGGATGTCAGATCTTTTATTGAAAATTTGGCCACATACGATGCCATCCAATTATATAACTTGTTGCCGAGGGCGCGGGTCCAGGACGCATGCGAACCCATTGAACGTGCGCCCACAATCATGTCGTAGGCAGGAAAATGTTCAAGTAATTTTGCAATATCTTCCGGTTCATGCTGGTTATCCCCATCCATAAAGACCAGAACATCGCCCCTCGCAACCCTTATGCCGCTTTTGATGGCAGCCCCGTTGCCGATATTGTAGGGGTGATTGTAAACCGTCGCCCCTGATTTGCCCGCAACAGCGGCAGTATCATCCCCCGATCCATCGTTGATGACGATGATTTCATAATCAGGATGAAGCGTTTTGATCTTTTGAACAAGACCGCCGATGGTGGAGGCTTCATTGAAGACCGGGATAATAATGGAAACCTTTACATTGTTCATTTTTTTCAACCTGTTAAAGCCGAATTAAGGGGTGTCGGTTTGTTTGTATGTATCATTTTTCTAAAGGGTTTAAAACAATAATATTGACCGGCAACGCCTTGTCCTTATTTATTCCTGTATAACTCAGAACCTGACAACTTAGCCATTTTATGTTATGAAGGATTACATTTACCCCGTTGTTACAGGGTTTATACAGGAGCAGCCTGATGAAAAGAATCTGTTTACTCATCTTCCTCCTTTTCCTGCCTGATCTGATCCTCGCTGATATCATAGAAGACAGTCCCCAATTTCGACTGGCAAGAGAAAAAATGGTCGCCGACCAGATCCGCGCACGGGGGATTACGGACCCGCAAACCCTTGCAGCCATGACAGAAGTCCCACGGCACCATTTTGTTCCAAAGTCGCTTCAGCACCAGGCATATGCCGACCGGCCGCTTCCCATTGGGGAAGGCCAGACGATTTCTCAGCCCTATGTCGTTGCCCTTATGACGGAGGGCCTTAAGCTTTCCGAAGATGCCCGTGTTCTGGAAATTGGAACCGGTTCCGGCTATCAGGCAGCCGTGCTTTCCAGAATTGTAAAGGAAGTATACAGCATTGAAATTAAGGAAAACATTTTTAACCAGGCAAACCGAATCCTGCAGTCGTTGCCGTATACCAATATCAAAAGTCGACTGGGCGACGGATATTTCGGATGGAAGGATGCCGCGCCATTTGATGCGATCATGATTACGGCGGCCATCGATCATATACCCCCGCCACTCCTGCAACAACTAAAAGACGGCGGAAGGCTGATTCTGCCCCTGGGAAACCCGTTTAGATACCAAAACCTCACCCTGGTCACCAAACTGGCTGAGAATTATACGGTCAGACAAATCACAGGGGTTTTGTTTGTTCCCATGACCGGCTATGCCATGGATCGGTCCCCTTCTGCGACCGATGATGCCCCCAGGTAAGGCACTATGATTCATCTATCTGTTTTCATGCTGTCGCTATCTTCCATCACCTTTGAAATACTGCTCGCCCGAATTTATTCAATCAGCCAGTGGAACCATCTTACCTTTATGGTGATCAGTATTGCACTTTTCGGCTTTGCCGCCAGCGGGGTCGTGCTTCAACTCGTCGACACCTCTCAAAAATTCCCGATCCGAAGGCTGTCATCTAATGGAGCGATATCCTTTTGTGTCATCCTCTATACCGTCTCCGTAATTGTCTCCTTGCTGATGTTGAACCACATTCCGCTTGATTACTTCAGACTGACCCTTGAAATCGTTCAGATAGGCTATCTATTGTTGTCCTACGTATTGGCAGCCATGCCTTTCTTTTTCGCAGGCTTTGTCATTTCCGTTGCGTACACTTCGGTTCCGCATCAGTCCGGCATCGTCTATTTTGTCAGTATGGCAGGCTCGGCCCTCGGTGCGGTAATTCCGGCACTGCTCTTGCCTTATTGGGATGAAGGCCGTCTGATTGTTTTCGCAGGGATGGCGCCCCTTTTGGTCGTTCTTTTCGCTGCCTTAAAATCCGTGTGGAGCCGGCTTTCCGGCAACCGCCTTTCGTCTTGGAGTAAATGCACTCTCCCAGCTTTCGGCGCGTGTGTGTTGGGTGTTGCTGCTTTTCTCATCATGCCTGGCGGCGACTCCCTCGTTTCCATACCGCCTTCACCATACAAAGCGATCCGCCAGACGCTTCAATATCCGGACACTCACGTAGCGGAAACCCTGACCGGCCTTCATGGCAGAATTGACCATGTTACAAGCCGGTTTGTTCGATTTGCGCCGGGGTTGAGCCTAAAATTTTCAGGTCCGCTGCCCGGTCAAAGCGCTTTATTCAAAGACGGCGACAGCCCTTTTGCGTTGTACCATTTAAATTCTTCCAAAGATGCCGAGTTCGTAAAATATACGCTCGCTTATACGGGGCATGAATTAAACCCGGCAGATGAAGAGGTGCTGGTAATCCAGAAAAACGGCGGTTTGGGAATCCTTTGCGCCATGGCATCCGGCAAACAGGACATCACGGTGGTGGAACAGGACCCTAATATTGCCGAAATGGTTCGAAGGCATTACGACCTCACGGTGATGAATCAAAACCACCGGGCATTCCTTGCACAAACGCAGCATCGATACGGCATTATCCAGATCGAAAACTGGGGGAGTTCGCTGCCCGGTTCAGACGCCCTGAATCAGGAACATTTTTTTACCTTTGAAGCCATGACGGCTTATCTTCAGCACCTGACAGAAAACGGTGTTGTCATCATCGCCCGCAAGCTCCTCTTGCCGCCCGCCGACATGCTGAGATTGTGGGCCACCGCCTACGAAAGCCTCAGATTCAATGGGGCCCAAAATCCCCAAAGGCATCTGGCTGTTCTCCGCAATTGGGACACGGTTGTTCTTATTATTTCAGCCAGGCCTTTTACTGACACAACAATGTTGGGGGACTACACCCTTCATAAAAATTTCGATCTGGTCTATATTCCCGGCATTCAGGAAAATATGGTCAACCGTTTCAATATATTTGAGCACCCCTATCTTTATAACGAAATCAAGCGGTTGGCTGAAGCATATCAATCCGGAATGGAAAAAGCTTTTTTCGCTCTCTACCCGCTGGACATCGCCCCACAAAACGATCAGCGTCCATTTCAGAGCAGTTTTCTCAAATGGACCCGGCTCAATGAGTTTTATAAAAGCACCGGCAGCCGATTTGACGCACTTTTTATTTCCGGTGAATTGGTAGCAGCGGCAGTTTTACTTGAAGCAATTGCCATTACCCTGGTACTCCTGCTGATACCCCGGATTCTTGCATCAAGAAGCAACAACGCGCCGGCATCTATGGAAACGCTTTATTTTCTATCCATCGGCGCCGGGTTCATGCTGGTTGAAATCTATTTTATTAAGCGGTTTGTTTTACTCTTCGGTAATCCTGTCGTCAGTCTTACCGTGGTGCTTTCCGGAATGCTGGTGTTCTCGAGTTTCGGTGGGTATTTCTCACGAAACATGGATCGCCGGAAGCTCAAATTTGGACTGGCTGCATTGTTGCTGACGCTGGTCGGATTGTTTCTTGTCTTGAACCAAGTGACCCAGTGGAGTCTCAACCTGCCGGATTACGGACGCTATCTCTTTGCCTTCTTGCTTTTACTGCCGCCGGGCATCCTCATGGGACTCCCCTTTCCCAATGGGATGCGGCTGCTGCTGAAAAGCCCCTATGGGCGGGCAAAAGCTTGGGCGGCCAACGGATGCGCTTCCGTGCTCGCTGCCATCGTTGCGGTTCAGATCGCACTTGGCATTGGGCTCCCCGCTATCCTGGCGTGTGCCGGACTGGCTTATTTGGGGGCCTATATAATAACGCTTTTAGGGTTCAGGGAGGCCGGGGGTTGAAGGTTCAAGCAAGGGGATAAACCTCCGGTTGGCTTTTGGAAATGGATAGTCATCAATTTCACCGAGTCTGATCCAGCGATAATCCACCGGACCATTGAGTTTGACCCGGCCGGAAAGATAGCTACAGCAAAAAACATCTAAAACAATCTTGAAATGCGTGTAGGCATGTCTGACCCGAGTGATAAATGAATCTATTTTGATGTTCAGATTGACCTCTTCCTTAATCTCCCGAATACAGGTTTCTTGCGCATCTTCCTTCTTTTTGATTTTCCCGCCCGGAAACTCCCACAAACCTCCCAAAAGCCCTTCCGACTTTCGGCGTGTGATTAAAACCCGGTCTTTTTTATAAACAACCCCGACAGCAATATGATGGGTGGGGACGGGTTTTGTCTTGATCCGCTTGGGATATATTGCCACCTGCTGTTTTTTAAACGCCCGGCAGTTTTTTATCAACGGGCACGTGCTGCAGGAGGGGGTGGAAGATCGGCAGACCATTGCCCCCAGTTCCATCATTGCCTGGTTGAAAATTCCCGGTTGGCGGGTATGGAGCAATCCTGAGGCGATTTCCTCAAAAGTTCTATATGAAGATGCATTGTTTACCGGCAGATCTATTAAAAAAAGGCGGGACAGGACCCGCTTCACATTTCCATCGACGACCGCATAGGGAAGCCCATAGGCGATACTGAGTACCGCCGATGCAATATAGGGGCCCACGCCGGGCAGTTTGCGAAATCCCTGTTGCGAGGAAGGGACCTCGCCGCCATGCCTTTCCAGAACTATTTTGGCCGCACGGTGCAGATTGCGGGCCCGGGCATAATACCCCAGCCCCTCCCAAATTTTTAGAACCGTTTGCATGTCCGCTTCAGCCAGGCTTGCAACGTCGGGGAAGCGATCTAAAAATTTCAAATAATACGGTATGACCGTTTTAACCTGGGTTTGCTGCAGCATGATCTCTGAGATCCAGATGTAAAACGGGTCTCTTGTCTGACGCCAGGGCAGTTTTCGCTGGTTTTTTTGATACCATTGGATGAGACGCCGCTGGAGCAAATTGACTTCTTTTTCAGAGATCAGGTCTTTCATAATCGTTTGTAAAGTTGTTTTTTAATAGCGCCACCATCACAGGCTGCTGAAAAACAAGAATGAGGTCGTCAGTCCCGCCAAAGGCTGGAGCGCGGCGACTCGGCAAGCGCAGTCCCGCCAAGGCGGGATGAGCAAGTACTTTGGTGAGAGCCGCGCAATCCCGCTTTCAGCGGGACATGGCGGCCTCAGGCGCAGTTTTTCATCAACCTGTTAGTCGATTTCAAACCGTATCCCCTGTGCCAGCGGAATTTCACTTGACCAGTTGATGGTATTGGTTTGCCGCCGCATATATGCTTTCCACGCGTCCGATCCGGCTTCTCTGCCGCCGCCGGTATCTTTTTCACCGCCAAAGGCGCCGCCGATCTCAGCCCCGGAGGTCCCGACATTCACATTGGCGATACCGCAGTCGCTTCCCGAATGGCTCAGGAACGCTTCGGTTTCCCGGATATTGTTGCTGAAGATAGCCGAGGAAAGACCCTGGGGGACATCGTTGTGGTACTGGATGGCCTCTTCAAGGGTTTTGTATTGTATTAAATACAGGATCGGCGCAAAGGTTTCCTCATTTACAATCGGGCAATCGGGTTTCACCTCGCAGATGCAGGGCGTTACATAGGTGCCGGCATCATAAATACCGCCGGAAAGCACCTCGCCGCCGGAAAGTATACGACCCCCCTGGCGCTTTATCGTTTCCAGCGCCCTTTGCATGGAAGCCACTGCATCGCAGTCAATCAGCGGACCCATCAGGGTGCCGTCTTCAAGGGGGGAACCGATCCGAACCTGCCCATAGGCCTTAACCAGAGATTCCTTCAGGGGATTAAAGATATCCTGGTGCGCAATCACACGGCGCGTTGTTGTGCAGCGCTGGCCAGCAGTTCCCACTGCTCCGAAAAGGATGGCGCGGACGGCGAGGTCCAAATCGGCACTGGGGGTAACGATGACGGCATTATTGCCGCCCAGTTCTAAAATGGTTTTACCCAGGCGGGAGCCGGCGACCTCGGCAATATGTCGCCCCATGCGGACACTGCCCGTCGCTGATATCAGCGGCACCCGTCTGTCCCGTAACAGGGGTTCGCCGACCTCATTGCGATCTCCGATGATGATATTCAAAATCCCGTCGGGCAGTTTATTTTCATAGAGTACCTGCCATGCAATTTTCATGGTGGCGATGGCGGACAAAAAGGCTTTGGACGAGGGCTTCCAAATGACCGTATCACCGGCAACCAGCGCAAGCATGGCATTCCAGGCCCACACCGCCACCGGAAAGTTAAAGGCCGTGATGACGCCGACAGGGCCCAAGGGGTGCCACTGTTCAAGCATGCGGTGCCTGGGGCGTTCGCTGTGCATGCTCAACCCGTAGAGCATCCGTGACTGGCCCACGCTGAAGTCCGCGATATCGATCATCTCCTGAACTTCCCCTTCCCCTTCGGCCCGAATCTTGCCCACCTCCAAGCTCACCAGTGCACCCAATTCTTTTTTATGACGGCGCAGGGCCTCGCCGATCTGCCGGACGATCTCACCTCTTTTGGGAGCCGGAACCAGACGCCATTGGCGGAAAGCCTCAACGCTGTCGGCGACGATATGTTCATAACTGTCGCGTGTGGCCGATTGAATTTTTCCGATTACCTGACCATTGATCGGGGAAAGAGATGATAGTTCCTTCCCACTGCATTCCAACCATGATCCGTTGCCGGCGCCGGTGTAATTGCCCAGCATGTCGATCGCTTCCAATATTTTTTTCATTGTTCACTCTCTTGAATCTGAAATTTGTTTACCGAATCCCTTCCCGAACCGCTTCCTCGAATATGCTGAGGCATTCATCGATCTGCTGGGCAGTTACCGTCAAGGCCGGGCAAAACCGGATGCTGTTTTCACCGCAACCCAAAAGCAGCAATCCCTTTTGGAAAGCCTTACTGATAATAGCCTCACGCCAGATTTTGGCGGAAGCCTTGGTTTCGCGGTCAAAGACCAGCTCCACCGCAACCATCAACCCTTTTCCCCTGACATCTCCCATACACTCGTGGGATTTTTGAAGCGCCTGCAGCCCCTGGATCAGTCGCTCACCCTGGATGTGCGCATTTTGCATCAGGCTTTCCTGGAGCATTTCAATGGTCGTCAGGGCAGCCCGACAGGAGACCGGATTTCCGCCGAATGTGGACGCGTGTGAACCGGCTTCCCAGTCCATGATTTCAGCCCTCGCCACCATGGCCCCCAGGGGCATGCCGGAAGCTATTCCCTTTGCCAATGCGATGATATCCGGTTTAACGCCAAAATGTTCCATGGCAAACATTTTGCCGGTGCGCCCCATCCCCGACTGCACCTCGTCGGCAACATAGAGGATCCCGTATTTCTGGGCGATTTGATGCAATTTCTGATGGAATTCCGGCGGCGGCACAATATAGCCGCCCTCCCCTTGAATCGGTTCCACAAATATGGCGGCCACTTCTTCCGGCGGCAGGGCGGTACGGAAAAGGGTGTTTTCGATCCATTCAACGCAGCACAGGCCGCATTGCGGATAACGCATGTTGTAGGCGCAGCGATAACAGTAGGCATATGGAATGTGGGTAATTCCCGGAACAAAGGGGTGGTAATGTTTTTTTTGGATGGCCTTGCTGGCCGTCAAAGAAAGCGCGCCCATGGTTCGCCCGTGAAACGCCCCGTAAAACGCAATATTCAATTCCCGCTGGGTATGCCAGCGGGCCAATTTAAAAGCCGCCTCCACCGCTTCAGCCCCTGAATTGCCAAAGTAAACCTTATAATTTCCTACAAGGGAGGCCAGCTTCTCAGCCAGGGCGATCTGGGGGACATAAAAAAAGTCGGTGCCGGACATGTGCAGCAACTGATCCGCCTGATCTTTAATCGCAGCCACAACCCGCGGGTGACAATGACCGGTGGCGCAGACGGCGATCCCGGCGGTAAAATCAAGAAACACATTGCCGTCCACATCCTGAACCCAGAGTCCCTGGGCTTTGTCCACCACAAGCGGATACACCCGGGTATAGGAGGGGGAAACAAATAAGCGATCTTTTTCGATCAGTTCGGCTGCTATGGGGCCGGGCAGGACTGTTTTAATTTCGATTTTCATTTTACCCCTCACCGCTGATTATATCTTTCATTTCAAACTGTTGCTGCAGGGTTCAGGACACCGTGCGACAGTCAAGATGTCATATTTTTCTTTTATTTTTATTTAAATTCTTTTATATGCACCGGACGATGATAACCGGGAGCATGAAATATATTCGGCAGTTCAACAAGGACCTCTGGGTGCTGTCTTTCGGCTGGTTTGTCAGCGCACTGGGCTTCGGGATTTCGATCCCCTTTATCTCGATCTATTTCCACTCCGAGCTGGGCTTAACCATCACTCAGATAGGACTGTTTTTTGGGTTTATGGCGGTTGTCCGCTCCTTCTTTCAAGCCATCGGCGGCGAGATGTCCGACCATGTCGAAAGACGCCACATTTTGATTTTTTCCCAGCTCTTTCGAGCTGTTGCCTTTATACTGCTGGCAATTTCTATCTATCAACAATGGGGCTTTTTGGCAATTTCTATTTTCCTGTTGATCAATTCCATTTTCGGGGCCGTCTTTCAGCCAACCGCAAACGCGCTGGTGTCGGATCTTCTCCCGCCAGCCAAACGCCTGGACGGCTATGCCCTGACCCGTTCCGCCGGAAATCTCGGCTGGGCGGCCGGTCCTGCCATCGGTGGATTCCTGGCCGGTTACAATTATGGATTGTTGTTCGTCATTTCTTCTGCGATCACATTTCTTTCCTGCCTTGTCTTCTGGATGTTCCTGAAAATCCCTCAGACGAACATTCCTCCGGACAAGTTTAAATTCCGGGATTTATTCGCCATAAAAAATGACCCCTATCTGGCGCGGCATTGTTTTCTGACCTTTTTGTTATATTTGGTGGTATCGCAGCTGATCGCTCCGTTTTCCGTTTACGCCGTTGAAATGGTGCGCATCAGCGAATATCAGCTGGGGCTTCTCTATACCCTTAATGGTATAACCGTAGCTGCGCTGCAGATGCCGGTAACCGGCCTTTTATCGAAATACAAGCTGTCGATTCAACTGGCGCTGGGAGCGTTTCTTTATGCCATCGGTTATGGGATGATGGGTTTTGGAAGCAAATTTGAACATTTTGTGGGTATCATAATGATCGTTACGCTGGGTGAAATATTGATGTCGCCGCCGGCCCTGGCCTTAACCTCAAGGTTGGCTCCCGCCGGCAGGATGGGACGGTATATGGGTATTTACGGTTTTTTTATAACCTCGGGATGGTCGCTCGGGCCGCTTTACGGCGGTTTAATTTTAGACCATTTCAGTTATCATCATCCCCTGGCCTGGATCAGCATATCATCACTGGCAGTGGTTTCAGGAATCGGCTATCTGTTGTTTTCAAAAAAACTGCCCGACCGGTTTAACCGGTAATGATGTCTTCCTTGTCAAAATCCCGCCACCGTCCCCCGCCGGCCTTTTCAAAAGCATCGATCCATTGACGCACCCTTTCGCTGCCATAGGCTTTTTTCCAGGCGTTGACAATTCGGTCCAGCGGGACATCCGCAAAGGTTCCGTGATCTTCAACATATTCCATAAATGGTTTTTTTTCCGAATTATACGGATGGAAGACAGAATCGTCACGTCCATTAAATTCAAGCGGAGCGACCCGATGCTTTTGACACAACTCCACATTAAACGCGGGGGTTGCCTTGACCCATCGCCCCGAAAGAAAAAATTCCGTAAAGCCATGGTAGACGAACAGATTAGAGCCCATTAGTTCAACCAGCTGTTTGGTGGCCAGGTGGTTTCGGACGGTTGCAAATCCAAGCCGCGATGGAATCCCGCGCGCCCGCCCGAGGGCGCACAGCAGTGCAGCCTTGCTCACGCAATATCCTCTTTTACTCGCCAGCACCCGGCTGGCGCGATAATGTTCCGGCAGATAAAACGGATAGTACGGATCATACCAGATCCCATCCCGGACCGCATAGAAAAGCTTTACCGCCTGCTGCCGGGGATCGCTGCCGGACCCGCCCACGGTTTTCCCGGCATACGCCACGACTTCGGGATGGTCACTTTCTATGATGGCTGTGGGTTGCAGATATTCCGATGGAATTGTTTTCATCGCCACCTTTGGTTTGGGTTCCGGTTTTTTTATTCACAACTATCAAGGTCTAACCCTAATGGTTTATAACAGGTTTAATTGGTCGGAAAAACCATTTTATTTCACACCCCAGAAACGCGGCTGTCAGGTCCATCGATTCATAAATTCGATAACGAATGTATTTGCTCAGGACTTAGTGCTGAGCAAGCAATTTTATTGATCGGATGTATAAAAATATGTCACAGTAATTTCACGTCGAAGCACTAAATCTTAGGATGACGCAACACCCGACCATTACCCCTTGGGTCCCAGTGGGTCAGAAATACGCCGAGGCTCACGAATATCGTTCCGGTCAATAAGGATGTCGTCAGCGGCTCTCCCAGCACGATAAATGCCAGGGCAACGGCGCTTATGGGGACAAAATTGATAAACAGGCTCGCCTTTGTGGGGCCGATTGTCCGGATGCCTTCATAGTACCAGACAAACCCGAGGACGGTTCCAAAAAATCCCAGATAAAAAACAGCCAGCCAGGCCTTGAGCGGATAGTGCCGGATATTTTGTAAAAACCCGTTCATACAGGCCGGTATAAATAATAAAACCATTCCGGCCAGGGTTGCATAGGTAATGGCCGCCAGAGGAGATAAGCCTTTCAGGATCGTCTTTCCGATCAATGAGAAAGCCGCCCAACTTAAAACACAGATGAAAATAAACAATTCACCCCGCCCGATATTTGCATTTAACGCTTCAAACGGGCTCCCCTTTGTAATCACAAGCAGGGCCCCAAAAACAGAAAGTAAAACGCCGACAGCCGTTACTGGGGTCAATTTTTCCTTAAAAAAAAGGACGGATAAAAGGAAAATAACAATTGGATTATTCGCGATGATAATGGCCGCCCGGCCCGCCTCGATCAGTCTAAGTCCTTTGAAAAAGAAAACATTATAGATAAAAATGCCGCTGGCCCCGAGAAGGAGGATCGGAAAAATTTGATTTTTTTTAATCAAAGGCAGCCTTCCTTCAATCCGCCAGGCAAAAAAAACTAAAAACAACAACGCAACGAAGAATCTTAAAAAAGCAGCGGAGTATGGCTCAATGGTTCCGGCAACGACTCTGCCGGCAATAAAGGTTCCCCCCCAAAAAAAAGCGGTTAATAATAACTTGACATTGATCATTATAGTCGTCTTATATTTGTTAAGCGTTTTTGCCGATTGAAACGGACTTGTCCGGCGGCTGCATCGGAACATAATTTTGTCAACCGCTATAATATTTGATCCGTCAGGGAAATATTCAAATGCACGAACCTATCTTACGTCATAATTTTAAAACCAAATCGACTCCAGGCCGGAAACGCAGTTCAGCCAATCGAACGTATTTCATCATAATCCTTCTTGCAATCGCCGCATCCGTATGTACGATTATTTATGGATGCTCTAAAAGGGATGTTATTCGTATAACCAAAATCGCCGCGACCGGTGATATCTCGTCGGCCCAGGGAATGGCAGTGGAAAAAGCGGTGGGCTACGCCGTCAACCCAAAGACCCTGGACCGGGATATCAGGCAGTTTCAGGAAAACTTCGATGTTCTGATGAAAAATTTTAAAAAAGCGGTCGAGCATGTCTGGGGCAAAAAAGAGGCCAGGGAACCCAACCCCAAAGAATATGTCAAATACACCCAGAACTATCTGTGCCGCGCCATGGTTGATTTCGACAGCGGGCTGATTACCGTGGAAACCATCGATCAGCAAAATCCCCTGCAAAGCCTGAAAAACGCCATTACAACAACCCTGATGACCCCGAATGACCCTAGAGCCGTTGACCTTTATTCCGCTCAAACCGTCAAACTTGGGGATACCCCTTTTCTATTCGGAGAAGTCGTTGACGCTGAGGGACAACCCATCCGATGGGCCTGGCGGGCGGAACGGTTTGCAGATCACCTGATTGAAAAAAGCCTTCAGACCCGCAGCATTCATAACGACCGGAAGGTTGAAAGCATTCGTTTCGTAACCCTGTCGATGCTTGTCGACCATCATAACATCCGCGCCAAAAAGTTTCGTCCAATGGTAGAAAACTTTGCCGGCCAATACAATCTCAGTAAAAACCTGATATATGCCATCATGAAAACCGAAAGTGATTTTAACCCGTATGCCGTCAGCCAGGCACCGGCTTTCGGGCTCATGCAGATCGTACCGGCCACGGCAGGGAGAGACGTCAATATCTTTCTGAATAAACAAGGAGCGCCTTCCGACAAATTTCTCTTTGTACCGGAAAATAACATTCAATATGGTTCGGCATACCTCTTCCTGCTGAGCGACAGATATTTAAAAGAAATCGAACATCCGATTTCACGACAATATTGTGTAATCGCAGCATACAACACCGGCGCCGGGAATGTTCTGCGTACATTTGATCGCGACCGAAATCGTGCGCCGGGCCGCATCAACAGTATCACTCCCCTTGAAGTCTATCAGACCCTCAGAACGCAGCTTCCTTCGGACGAATCGCGCCGCTATATTGCAAAGGTGGTCAACGCCCAAAAATCTTTTGTAAATTTTTAGTCGGGTCATTTACTGAGCAAGCTTGCAATGGAAAGGATAATTAAAACTGCAGATGTCATCAGGCCGGTAAACCCAAAAAGCAATGGGAAACGCAATATGATGTTGTCGATACCCAGGTGAAATTCATCCAGTTTGTCTGCAATATCCTGGGTCGCAATCCAAGCGTCCATCCGGTTTTCAATCTTTACCATTATGTCAGGCAGGAATAAAAGGCAAAGGCCGATCACAACGCCTGTAAAACCGGCTATCTTCCCGATCAGTACGGTTGTTTTCAATACGATCTCATATAAAAACAGATAATTATGGCCAAGAAACACATTAAGAGTTTTGGCCATATCAAATCGAAAAAATAAAAAAACAAGAAAGAAGATAGACCCGCAAACCAAAGACAGGCCGGTCAGGATATTGTGCTGATAAGTAAAGCTGTCTGTTTGAATGGGTTTATTGAGGTAGGTGAGTTTCTTGTCGATAATTACATATTTATTGAAAGTATTGCTCAAAGATTTGGCTGTGTTCGGAGAAATGACCAGTAAAAGAGATACCGCCAAACCTACAATGCCCAATATCAGCACGAAAATGGAAAGAGACTGTAAACATATATGCCAAATAAGTTCCATTTTATTCTCTCCCTGTTGGGGTGCTGTTCATAAAGACAACCTCAGAAAAAAAATGAACGCCACACTGCCGATCAAACAACTGAATGTTTGGATGCGCTTTTTCCGACCAATTCGCGCTGATATTGAAATATGGGCGCCTTTAATTAATCATCAAAGTCGAGCCAGTCATATTTTTTATGGGCCGCGGTATACTTGTCCAGCCAGTCATTTCCGAATTGCTTTTCAAAAAAAGATTCCAGCCGGTCAAACCAGTTTCGGGGGCGTTCAATCCCTTCCGCGTGCGCCTGCAGCAGGTCCGCCACATAGCTGGCGATTTCCGACATCTTCTCCTTGGGGATGTACGCCTTGGCGCCGCCTTTCATGGATTTTACAAAGGCATCGGGGTTCAGCGCATGGGCGGTAAACATGAGTGCCGGTATACCTCTTTTATTAGCGATTTCCAGCAGGTCGTACCCCCTGACACCCATAATATCAAAAATCGCGATGTTATAGTTGTTTTTATTCAAAAATTTTTCAGCAGTTTCAAAATCGGGCGCCGAATCGATATTGCACATATCCAGCAGGTCAAGCAGCGTCTCCAGGACATCCGGTTCATCATCAACAATCAGGATCTTTTTGCCTTCCAGTATCTTCAGATCTTCCGTCATTGCACCCTCCTTTGCTGTTGTATTTTATGCCCCAGCATCAAACACGATATCCACTTGAAAAAATCATCACCCAAACACAAAAGGAGCTGTTCTATTAAAAACAACATTCCCTATATTTCTTGGTGGTGCCGGAGGTCGGAATCGAACCGACATGGAGTTGCCCCCGGAGGATTTTGAGTCCTCTGCGTCTACCAGTTTCACCACTCCGGCAACTTTTTGAAATTTATAAGCAATATCATTCATCGTTGTCAATATAATTGATCAGCGATCGTTCAACGTTTCATAGAGATGTTGTGCAGATATCGAACCTTCCCGCAAAATCCGAAACGGTTCAACCGTCACATCAACAATACTCGAACCGATGCCGGGAGGCAACGGACCGGCATCAAGGATGATATCCGCACTATCTCTAATGGCCGTCGCCAATTCCGATACACTGGAGCAACCGGCATCCCCGGAAATATTGGCGCTCGTCCCCGTTATCGGATTTACAACAGCGTTCACCAATGCAGCGGCCACCGGATGAGCCGGCTGGCGAACGCCGATTTTTCCGGAATTTGCCGTCAGATTTAGGGGCAATTCCGCTTTTGACTCAAAAATAATGGTAAGACCGCCCGGCCAGAAACAGTCCATGAGATATTCCGCAACGGATGGAACTTTCCGCACGACACGGTGAAGCTCGTTTCGATCTTTGATCAATATCAACAGCGGCATTTGGGACGGCCGCTGTTTGATAGTGAATATTTTCTCAACCGCTTCGCAATCAAATGCATCGGCCCCCAGTCCGTACAGGTTTCTGGTTGGAAACGCGACGATCCCTCCTGATGCAATCACCTGCCCTGCCTCGTTGATGAAAACGGACTCCGGATCCCTCGGGTTAACTTGCCTGACCTTATTGAATAACACTGATTTTTTGGGCCTTTTGTTCAACCTGTCTAGCCATCTCCAGTTTAAACACGCGTAATTGTTCAGCCAAATCATCATCTGAAACGGATAATATCTGAACCGCCAAAATGCCTGCGTTTCGAGCACCCGGTTTTCCGATGGCGACCGTGGCCACCGGTATCCCGGGCGGCATTTGCACGGTGGCAAGAAGCGCGTCAAGCCCCTGCAGGGCTGAAGCATCGATGGGCACCCCGATAACCGGAAGCGTGGTGTGCGCTGCAATTACACCTGCAAGATGGGCAGCCTGACCGGCGCCGGCGATAATCACTTTTATTCCCCGTTTACGGGCGGTCGTGGCAATATCGGCAGCCCGCGCCGGTGTGCGGTGGGCTGAAGCGACCGTCATCTCGTAGGAAACCCCGAATTTTTTCAAAACGGCGACCGTTTCATTCATGACATTCAAATCGGAATCGCTTCCCATCAATATGGCGACCTTTGGCGGGGTTTGGATCCGCTTTAAGGCTTTTTGACCGATATCCCTGCGGTGGTAAGCACCTTTCCACGATATTTTTGGCACCGCCTGGTATGCCTTTTCAATGGCTTTTTCAATCGTATCCCCAAGTGCGGTCACACCCAGTACGCGCCCGCCGTTGGTTACAATAGTATTTTCTTTTCGGGCGGTGCCGGCGTGAAAAACAACAACGTCTTTAATGCGACGGACGTTGTCGAGCCCTGAAATCGATTCCCCTTTTTTATAAGATGACGGGTAGCCGCCTGCGGACACGACAACGCAAACCGATGCGCGCCGATCGAGCTCCAGTTTACAACCGGCCAGTCTGCCGGCAATGACGGCTTCCATAACAGGGATGATATCGTTTTTCATACGGATCAAAAGCGGCTGGGCCTCGGGATCACCAAATCTTGCATTGTATTCCAGAACCTTGATTTGGTCTTTGTCAATCATCAGGCCTGCATATAAAATCCCCTTGTACGGCCTTCCTTCAGCCGCCATCGCCCGCACGGTTGGAATCATGATTTCCTGCATGATCCGGTGGTGAAAATACGCGTCTACGACCGGCGCCGGCGAATAGGCGCCCATTCCCCCCGTATTCGGCCCCTCATCGTTGTCGAATATGGCCTTGTGGTCCTGGGAAGACGGCAGCGGCAAGACCGTCTCTCCATCCGTAAAGGCCAGAAAAGAAGCTTCCTCCCCCTTCAGGCACTCTTCCACAATGACTTTGTTGCCGGCCTCGCCGAACTCTTTTTTGATCAGGATGCGTTTTAAAGCGCTGATGGCCTGTTTTACCGTATCGCATACGATCACGCCTTTACCGGCGGCAAGACCGTCGGCCTTAACAACCAGCGGGGCCCCGATCTGACGGACATAGCTTTCGGCCTTCTTGAAGCTGGTAAAAGTTTGGCCCTTGGCCGTGGGGATCCCATATTTATTCATCAGGGTTTTGGCAAAAGATTTGCTGGATTCCAATTCGGCAGCCTTGCGGTTTACGCCAAAAATCTTCAGACCCTGTTCGCCGAATATGTCTACAATCCCTCTGGTTAAAGGAGATTCGGGTCCCACCACCGTTAGATCGATACGGTTTTCTTTTGCGAATCCCAGAAGTTTTTCGACTTCATCCGAACCGATCGGCACACAGGTCGCCAACTGGGCGATTCCGGCATTTCCGGGTGCGCAAAATATCTTTTTAACCCTGGGGCTTTGGACAATTTTCCAGACCAGCGCATGCTCTCTACCGCCGCCGCCGATTACCAAAACTTTCATAAGAAACCTCCCAATACCTGAATTTTGCCGAATTCATTCCAAAACCTGGTGCTGTTTGCTTTTGTGATATGCCTCGATACTTAACTGAACCAGCCTGTCAAGGAGCCGGCTGAATGAAATCCCGGCTACTGCCGCCGCCTGGGGCAGCAGGCTGGTTGCCGTCATCCCGGGGATGGTATTGGTTTCAAGCACAAATAACTCTTTCCCCCTCAGGATCATGTCGGTCCGGCTGTAACCCTTGCAAAACAGCGCCTTGTGCGCCCTCAACGCAAAGTCCTGGGCCTTAGTGGTCAAATCATTATCGATCCGGGCCGGACAAATTTCCTCGGTAACACCGGCCGTATATTTGGCTGTGTAGTCAAAAAATTCATGGGATTTGTCCGGAATGATTTCGACGATGGGCAAGGCTTCCAGATGTTCATTCCCCATCACAGCTCCGGTCAACTCAACCCCTTTGATATAGGTCTCAATCAAAACCATTTCATCATGCTTGAACGCTTCTGCCATGGCATGATTTAATTCATCTTTCTTTTTTACGATAGACATCCCGATGCTGGATCCGCCGGTTGCGGGTTTGATCACCAGCGGCAGCCCCAACGCCTCGACACAACCTGCCGGATCAAAGGGTTCACCGCACTTGACCGCCAGATAAGCGGGAATCGGCAGACCTGCCAGTTCATACAGCTGTTTTGAAGCCAGTTTATTCATGGAAAGGGCGCTTCCCAAAACACCGGCGCCCTGATAGGGGATATTCAGCAAATCCAACAACCCCTGGATGGTCCCATCCTCCCCGAACGGTCCATGCAGAATAATCAGGGCAACATCAATTTGAGATGCGTCGGCAATCAGGCGGTTGAGATCTGTTTTGGGGTCATATCGCACCACGTTGTATTTTTCTTTGTCCAGGGCCGCATAAACCTGATCGCCGCTGTTTAGCGAAACCCGCCGTTCGGTTGAGATGCCGCCGGACAAAAGCGCTAGGGTTATTTTTTTCATCTGTTTCAGCTCAATATTGAAGGTTTATTTTTGGCAAGGCGTTTTTCGGGTGTCCATATGCGCCGCCAGTTTGGCTTCATAGTGCTGGGGCATTTCAAATCTAACGGACCCGCCGCGGGACAAATTTAATTTCAGAATCAAAAAATTTAGCTTTTTTAAAATACGGTACCTTTCAGCAGTATCCGTCATGCCTGACAAAATATCTTCGACTTGAGTGATTTCTTTCTTTAATTCGATTTCGGGCGGGAGGCATTCCGCATTTTTAAGAATCTTATAGGCCAATCGAAGTTCGTCCGGAACATTCGGTTCATCCATAGACAAGGGTTTGCCGGAACCCGGCAGGTTTTCAAATTCACCCTCCTCCTGAGCTTTGCGGATACGCTCTTCGATTATTTTCTGGAAACCTTTCAGCATGGCCGATATATCGCCTTAGGGTTACCGCTATGCGAAATTCTATTAAAAGATGAATAGAGTTGTTGTCATAAATATGTTCCGGTTGAATGATCTCCATGTATCTGCTACGTCAGCCGCCGATGGTTCTGTTTCAGTCGGCAAACTGTCTGAGCAAATTAGAGCGCGTTCAATTGAACATTATCCATTTGACTAAATTTATTCAAAAACTGATCCGCTTTAAACGGTCTTGATATCCGCGCCGGGTTCAATTGTTACGCGCTTTTATTTGCGAGTTTTTGCCGATTGAAACGGAATTATCCGGCGGCTGAATCGAAACGTATTTTTGGCAACCGCTATATAATATAATAACTTTGTTTATTTCAACCCCATAATTTAGGTTAGGCATAAAAAAAGCCCCTCTGGTATTTCACAAAGGGGCCTGGGCTGACAGCTGTGGTGGCGATGCAGGGATTTGAACCCCGGACACTGCGGATATGAGCCGCATGCTCTGACCACCTGAGCTACATCGCCATTATTGCTTTGACAAATTATCACTGCTGAACCAGAGACTATCGCAAACACCCGGGGTGGAAATGTCTGCCGGTTTAAAGCAGGGTTCCTCTAACAGTTCATTCCTTTTTAGTCAAGCACAAAACCCAAACTCGCTTTTAGGAGGCCGGAATGGATTCCTCGATTTGTATGTCAAATTCTTCCAGATCGGGCGGCAGGTTTGAAAAAACCAGCATAAAGGGAATATGCATGCCGGGCGGCACCCTGACATTTGACTGCTTTTGACCCGTGCGTTCCAATAGTTTTTTTCTGACAGCCTCCATATCTAAATTGGACACCTCTTCATCTGTCAGCGCATTACCGCAAAAAACGGTTTGCACCTTTGACAGTTTTTTCCCTTTGGCGTATAGCCTGCCGGTCACCTTAATAAAGCCGCGAGGGTGATCATAACCATTTCTGACCTTACCGGATATAACGAAAAGCCTGCCGCTTTTCTCGTTTTCAACGAATTTACTGTCAATATCGGACGTGGTCATTTTCAGGTTGCCGCGTTCGTCCACTTTGGATCCCAACAGGTCGCCGACATAAGGAATATTTCTGAGGTAATCCCCTATCGGAATATTTTTTATAAAGTCGCCCACATACGGAACCTGAATCCCGAAATTCGGCAGCGCCACCACCCCCCCGACCAGCAGTAAAATCACCAAAAGGGCTACCAGTAGCGGGCTGACACGTTTTTTAGGTTTGAAAGAACCCGCTTTCTTGCGACGTTTTTCCACCACTTTTTCTTCGGCCGCCTGCTCGGAATCAACCGCTTCATCGGCTTTCTCCTTCCCGACGGCAGGCTCATCTTCAACCGTCATCAAGAGTTCTTCCGTTGCACCATCTGAAAACTGTTCTTCAGGAACTTCATCGGGTTGCAGTTCTTCCTCTTGCGGTTCCTCGGTTATAAATTCCAGTTCAAGGTCTTCGGAGAGATCGGCCTGAACCCCAGCCGCCGGTGTTTCATCCAATTCCAATTTCGTCTCTAAATCGGTTAGGTCCAGATCTTCGGTTTCCAGTGCTGTTTCCTTCCCACTGGTTTGTGCGCCTGTTTCAGGCTCGGGTTCAATGTCGATATCGAGATCAAGTTCCATATCCTCGTGCTCTTCGGCAGCCTCTGCCGCGGGCTCACTCTCTTCCTCAACATCCAGCATCTTTTCCAGTTCAGACAGATCTATTTCCTCAGTTTCGACTTCACTCCCGGCACTATCCTCGACAGGTTTCTTTGGAGCTTTAACCGGAGCCTCTTCTTCGAGCATACTTTCAATATCCGACAAGTCAAGCTCTTCTTCCTCGGCAGCTTCGGCTGAGACCGGTTCCTCTCCTTCGACATCCAGATCAAAATCCAGGGACAAATCTTCCTCGGCCGGTTCGCCTGTTGCCGCTTCTGCAGCTCCATCTGCCGGCGCTAACGCTTCATCCAAACCGGAAAGGTCCAACTCTTCCTCGGCAGCTTCGGCTGAGGCCGGCTCCTCTCCTTCGACATCCAGATCAAAATCCAGGGACAAATCTTCCTCGGCCGGTTCGTCTGTTGCCGCTTCCGCTTCAACATCTGCCGGCGCTAACGCTTCATCCAAACCGGAAAGGTCCAACTCTTCCTCGGCAGCTTCGGCCGAGACCGGCTCCTCTCCTTCGACATCCAGATCAAAATCCAGGGACAAATCTTCCTCGGTCGGTTCGTCTGTTGCCGCTTCCGGGGCTTCATCGCCCAGATCTAACTCTTTTTCCAAATCGGAAAGATCCAACTCTTCCTCGGCCGGCTCGCCTGCTTCCGCTTCTGCGGTTTCATCTGCCAGTTCTAACCCTTCATCCAAACCGGAAAGATCCAACTCTTCCTCGGATTCGGCTGCTGCTGTTTCTATAGGTTCTTCTGACGCCTTCAGCTCTTTATCCAAATCAGAAAGGTCTATTTCTTCCTCTTCGGCCGCACCGCTTGTTTCCGCCGATAAGTCTTCAACACCCTCCCCGGCAATGTCCGTCTCGATCAGTCCCGCTGCGGCATCTTCACCTTTTTCCGCCGGTCCTGGTGGATAGCCTACGAATATGTGTTTGCATTTTGAACAGCGAACCTTTGAACCGGCTGGTTTCAAAAGGCCTTCATCCAAATTGAAACTCGTTTCACATTGCTCACAGGTAATAATCATGGCGTATCCTCATTGCTTATAATTTCAATTCATAGATTTGCGGCAAATGCCGATAGTCGCCGGCATAGTCAAGTCCGTAACCGACCAAATATCCATTTCGGACTTCATGGCAGGCGTAATCAATATGAATATCAGTCCCGCGCCGCTCATGTTTGGAAAGCAGCGTGCAAACCTTAACCGTCTTCGGATTTAGAGATTTTATATAATCAATTAAAACCGTCAGCGTTAAACCGGTGTCAACAATATCTTCCACCAAAAGAACGTTTTTGTCGGCGATGTCAATCTCGACTTCTTTGGTTATGCGCACCCGGCCCGAGGAGCAGGTCTTATCACCATAACTGGAGGTTTCCACAAAATCTATCTTGACCGGCACTGTAATTTCCCGTGCCAGGTCCGACAGAAAAATAAAAGCGCCTTTTAAAACACCTATTAAAATCAACTCGCCATTCCGATAGTCGGAAGAAATGCTTTGGGCCACATGGGCAACCCGTTTTTGAATTTCTCCTTTTGTCAAAACCGATATTAATTCAGGCATACTTTTTGTTGCGTGATATGACCGAAATACCTCCCGCCGAAACCGACGGCAGCCCCTCTCTAACTGCACACAAGTACCTCTATTTGTTCCACTTGTCAATAATTTTAATTTGTTACAACCCGGAGTCGGCCAATTTGTCGATCAGCTTTGCCTGTTCGGGGGTAAGTTTATTTGGAATGTCTACATCGATAATAACATAAAGATCGCCCTTTGCCCTTCCCTGCATATGGGGCAATCCATGCCCGGAGAGACGCATTTTGGTCTTATGTTTTGTGCCCGGGGGGATTTTAAGACTCAACGCTTTGCCGGTGATTGTCGGAACCGGTATGCTGGTGCCTAAAATCGCTTCGGTCAGTTTGATTTTTCGTTCAACATAAAGATCATACTCTTCCGACCGGTAAACCGGGTCATCCATGACTTTCGATTGGATATACAGATCACCGGCCGGTCCGCCATAGGGGCTCGTTTCGCCTTTTCCGGCCAGGCGTATTTTTTTTCCGGTAATCATTCCCTTGGGAATCTTAACGGTAATCTTTTCACTCCGCCCTTTGTGCTGAAAACTGATGGTCTTGCTTGCCCCGGTGGAGACTTCAATTAACGTCAGCGGCAGCTCATACACCAGATCGGATCCTTTTGCCGGCGCCGGTTGCTGAAAATTGCCGAACGGGCTGTTCCCGCCGAAGGAAAAGCGGGCGCCCCCCCTGCGGTTGCCGGAAGCATTTGCACCGCCGAAACCGAATTCCCTGAAAATATCCGAGAAATCAAACCCTCTGAAAATATCCTCCTGTGAAAACCGTTGATGAAATCCGCTGGAGCCGAATTGATCGTACTGTTTGCGTTTTTCCTTGTCACTCAGAACGGCGTAAGCCTCGCTGACTTGTTTAAATTTTTCCTCGGCAGACTTATCGTTTTTGGTATGATCCGGATGATATTTCATCGCAAGCTTTCGATAAGCTTTTTTGATTTCCGTATCGGTGGCGTTTTTATCTACGCCGAGTGTTTTATAATAATCTGTTTCAGGCATTGTTCTCTCTTCCCGTCGTTTTCTCTTGCAATCTAATAAATTTTAACAACTTAACTTGTTTGTTTTAAAAAGAATAAGGTGAAAAATACAAGGTGTCAAGGATAAGTGCTTGTAAAATGAAGGAAGTTTTTATCACCGTAATAAATATCTGATCTAAAGCACAAGCAGACTGCAGATCGGTTTGGTTTATGGTTTCGAATTGGGCTTTTCAGACATTTTAAGCGATATCATGAGCACGGATAGTGCCGCCGGTGTCATACCGTCAATGCGGGACGCCTGCCCTAAGGATTTCGGTTTTATGGAAGAAAGTTTTGATTTTAATTCATTTGAGAGTCCGTGTACGTGCATATAGTCGAATGCTTCCGGGATGATTATTTTTTCCAAGTTCTTGAATTTATCAATTTCTTTAAGCTGCTTACGGATATACCCTTCGTATTTGATCTCAATTTCAACCTGACGAGACACTTTATCATCAATAAACTCAGGCTTCTTTGCCAGATCTTCGACCATGCCGTAATCGAGTTCTGTTCTTTTTAAAAGTTGGTCCAGAAAGGTGCCGCTGGCTATCGGCTGGGTTCTCTTTTCAGACAGGTATGCATTAACTTTTCCCGATGGCTTTATCACCGTCTGCCGGATCCGGTTGATTTCCGCCTTAATCTGCTTTTTACGCTCCCTTACTTCCAGCATTCTGTCCTCAGCGATAAGCCCCAGGGCATACCCTTTATCCACCAGCCGCAGATCTGCATTGTCTTCCCGCAACATTAGGCGATACTCGGCCCTGGAGGTAAACATCCGATAAGGTTCCTGCGTTCCCCTGGTGACGAGATCGTCTATCATCACTCCCATGTAAGCTTCGGATCGGTCCAAAACAAAGGGAGGCCTTTTTTGCACCCTGCAGGCAGCGTTGATGCCGGCCCAGAGCCCCTGAGCCGCAGCCTCTTCATATCCGGACGTGCCATTGATCTGTCCGGCTAAAAACAGGCCCTTGATTTTCTTTGTTTCAAGGGTCGGCTTGAGCTCTATCGGATTGATATAATCATATTCGATGGCATACGCCGGCCGCATGATTTCAGCGCAAGCCAAGCCGTCCACTGAATGGACAAACTGGAGCTGAATTTCAAGGGGAAGGCTGTTGCCCAGTCCGCTTGCATAAATTTCATCGGTATCGAGGCCTTCGGGTTCCAGGATAACCTGGTGAGCGTTTTTTTCAGGAAACCGAACGATCTTGTCCTCAAAAGAAGGACAGTACCTTGCCGATACCCCTTTGATGATGCCGCCATACAAGGCAGACCGATCCAGGTTTTCCCGCACAATTCTGTGGCTCTTTTCATTGGTATGGCCGATATAGCTGGAAAGCTGCGGCAGGGTTATCTTCTCGGTAAAAATGGAAAAGGGAACGGGCGCCGGATCCGCCGCTTGTTCATTAAATTTAGTGAAATCGATGCTGGATTTTTTGATTCGGGGTGGGGTGCCGGTTTTCATTCTCCCAAGCCTGAAATCCAAACGCTTCAAATCGGCGGCAAGTCCATAGGAGGCAAACTCTCCTGCCCTGCCGGCCTTGAATGAACTGAAGCCGATATGGACCAAGCCGCTTAAAAAAGTTCCGGTGGCCAGCACAACGCTTTGGGACGGATATTCAAATCCGGTGGAATCCACAACACCGGCGACCTGCCCGTCCGCCACAATCAGCCTTTCAACCAGGGCCTGCTTGAGCTCCAAGCCCGGCTGCTTTTCAACCACTGCCTTCATCGCCATATGATAGCGCTTTTTGTCGTTTTGCGTTCGGGTTGAATGGACGGCCGGACCTCTTTTGGTGTTCAGCGTCTTGTATTGTATAGCGGTTTTATCAGTAACTTTAGCCATTTCACCGCCAAGGGCATCCACTTCCTTCACCAGCTGGCCTTTTGCCATCCCCCCGATGGAGGGGCTGCAGGGCATGGCCGCCACCTTGTCCAGATCGATCGCCAGGAGCAGGACCCGGCATCCCATCCGGGCTGAAGCCAGGGCAGCCTCGCAGCCGGCATGGCCTGCGCCCACCACAATCACATCATATCCGTTTTGTTGAGAACTCATATTGGTCACTATAAAATTGTCTCTTTTATTTTTATACGCAATGTATATACTTATAGAAACCGAACGTCAATAAACCCTAACGTTGCAATGGTAGCGTAAAGGTGTCCCCATCATGGAAAAAAGGTATTTTGATTTCAATACCTATCTTCGCAGTCTATTTGGCTGCCGGGTCCAGAAAATATCCCTTGACGCAGGTCTATCCTGCCCAAACCGGGACGGCACCCTTTCAAAGGAGGGATGCATCTACTGCAATGCCAAGGGGTCCGGCACCGGGGCCCATTCCCGCGGCCTCAGTATTTCAGAGCAGCTCGAAAACGGTAAAACCATACTGTCGCGGCGTTACAAGGCCGAACGGTTTATCGCTTATTTTCAATCGTTTACAAATACTTACGCCACTGTTAAAACCCTGAAAGCGCTTTATGAGGAAGCCCTGGCAATAAAAGACGTGGTGGGTCTATCCATTGGAACGCGACCGGACTGTATTACCGAGCCGGTTCTAGACCTCTTGCAGGCGTATGCCGAAAAGTACCTGATATGGATCGAATATGGGCTGCAGTCGGTTCATGACCGTTCCCTGCTGCTGATCAACAGGAAACATGACTTCCATAGTTTCGAGGCCGCTGTTGCAGCCACCCGGAACAGGGGGATTAAAATTTGCGCCCATGTCATCCTCGGCCTTCCCCAGGAAGAAAAAAAACATATGTTGGAAACGGCCAAAACCATCGCCGCCATGGAAATCGACGGAGTAAAGCTCCATCTCCTGTATGTTGTCAAGGGAACCCGACTCGAAAAAATGTACGAGCGCGGCGAGTATCGCACCCTGGGTCAGCAGGAATACGTCGATCTTGTCTGCGATTTTCTGGAACACCTCCCCAAGGATATGGTCATCCAGCGGCTTACCGGAGACCCGCATCCGGATGAGCTGGCAGCACCCATATGGTCCCTGGATAAAAACAGGACCCTGGCATTAATTCAGGAAAGGCTCGCAAAGAGAAATACCTGGCAGGGCCGGCTGGCGCCTGGGTCCATCGACGCATAAATTCGATGATGAATTTATTTGCTCAGGACTTAGTGCTGAGCAAGCAATTTTATTGATCGGGTTGAAAAATACGTCACGGTAATTGCGCGTCGAAGCACTAAGTAAATCCGCCGGCCAACGTGTCGGGGCAATATGTTTTTTCCGAAAAAAACCGGAACCCAACTGCAACTAAAAGTCCTGGGGCAGCCGCACCGCCAAGACGGGTATCTTTGAGCGCCGCAGCACTTTTCGCGCGGTGTTTCCGATCACGGCTTCGGCAATGGCGCTATGGCCATGGGACCCCATCACGATGATGTCGCAGTTACGCTCTTCTGCCTGTTGCAGAATGTGGTCTTCCGGATTTCCCTTTTTGATGATAATTTCATCCGTAATGCTGGCAGGGGATTGGGCCGCAGCCGATGCGGTTTCGCTGATCCGGGTTAAGATTTCCTGGATGGCGACATTCTCCCGCTTCTTGCCGATCAGGGCTTGGCGCGCATCATCCACGGTACGCTGCTTGATTTTCTTCCATTCTTCCTGCCCGATATAGAATGAAGCAATCGAATCCACATTCGGCACTTTGAATAGCACATGCAGGATTGTAATGGAGGCCCCATAGGCATTGGCAAGGCTTACCGCATAGGCAAAGGCATGGCGTGCACTTTCAGACAGGTCGGTGGCATAAAGAATTTTTTTGATTTCAACTTTTGGCAGTTTCATCTTCTTTTCCTCGAATTATGGTAAGTTAAAGAACTCCGTTGTGGGAAACCATACCTGAATTAATAAAATTACCTGATTTATAAGATACTTAGAAAATACGGGCTGTGTCAAGAAAAAATATGGATTATAATCCGCCCACCATCATGAGTGCCTGCCGGATTTCGTCCCGGGCTTTTAAAGATAACGGTTCCTGGGGCGGCAAGGGATCACCCACCTCAAAACCCTGGAGCGTCAGGGGGCAGGTAACCGCACGGGCGATTTCGCTGAAATAGCGGATAATGCCGGTTTCCGGTACGGGGAAATAGGCTTCCATAATTGCCAGGATGCCGTCCACCCCCATCAGCTCGAATTCGCGCGCCTGTCGGACAGCCTCTGCCGTTGTTGTGGCGGCAACCCCGGCGACAACCGGCACACGCCCGGCGGTTGCATCTAAAACGACTCTAACCACCCGACGGCGCTGTTCCCAGTTCAAATAGGCGAATTCACCGGTACTGCCAAGGGGGGTAAGCCCATGGACACCGGCGCTTATCAGATGATCCACCAGCCGTCTGAGCACGTCTGCTAACATTTCCGTCGTGATCTACGGGTGACACCAGATACGGAAATACACCATGAAACTGATCTTCGTTCATTGTTAGTCTCCCTTCTTGGTCGGCACTGTGGCCGACCCTACGTTGGGGTATAAAACCATTTTACCGTAAAGCGGGGCCACCGTGACCGCCTACATCGTTTGCCACCGGCCCCCCGTTATGGGTCGGCGCAGTGGCCGACCCTACGAAAAATCGCACCATCCATCGTAGGGCGGCGCCTCCGTGCCCGCCGACGACAACGTACGGATTTTGCGATCGTTTTGTTTGTTGATCGGCGCGGTGGCCGACTACGTCCAATTATACGACCATTTGTCGTAGGGCGGGGCCACCGCGCCCGCCGGTGCGAGTCGCCGCCGTGCCCGCCGCCCGACCCTGATTTGCACCCCTTTTCCAAAATAGAGAATTTTTAAATGATCTGATAGACCGGCTCTGAAATCCGTTCATTTTTGCATCGGACACATCGGCTTGGTCGGGTAAAGCGGGAACGCTTGCTGAAAACATACCCGCACGAAAGACATTCCGCCGGCGTTAAATGGAACCGCAGGCCGCTGGATGTGATGGTGCGTTGGACGTGGGGCAGATGGGTATAAACTTCCTTTTCAGAAATCCTCAACATGCGGGAGAGGTCGCGGACCCCGCAGGGTTCTTGGGACAACAAATCAATCATCTGTCGGCGAATTGTCGGCATCTCATTAAAAGATAACCCGGACCCCGCCCAGATCCTGTATCGAAAAGGAATGCTTTTCTTCCGGCGCGCCGATGAAAATATTATTCTTGGCCACGCCGAATTCCTTGGAAACCTCGTCGATGATCTGGGGTCCGAATTTACCCTGGCGCACATCCAGTTCAACCCGCAGCTCCGGGAAAATATCCTGAATCGTCTTCAGGCTCTTTTTAAGGTCTTCACTTTCATTGCTTTCCGGATTGGAATAGAGATGGATGACCACAACGGACCGGCTGGATTCATTTCTGACGATGTAATTAAAGGCGGCATGCAGGCGGCCATTGAAGCGGCAAACTTGGACGTGCAGTTCAGCAGACAATTGTAGGTGCCGCCGTTTAACGGCAAAGCCTCTACAACTTCAATATAGACCTTCTTGTAGAGATAAAGTACGCCAACCACCAGCAACAAAACCAGCGGGGTCAATACACCGGCAAAGACCGCCGCTATGGCTGATACATAAAGGCAGGAAGAGGTAATGTCATTTCCGCAAATTCCGGTAGCCAGCCACTGGTTCAATCGTTTGCGATGCTTGGAGCCGGTAAACATTTCCTCCGGGGCAAACCCTTTCCCCCCGCTGTCTTGATTTAACACATCCGCCATAAAATATACCTTTCTATTTTTTCGGCTTGAAAATATTTACCCTGTTGTTGCAAAAGCCCGTCATACCAATTCAGGCTTAAATCTCTGGGCGATGGGATACCTTCGGCCATAACCAAAGGCCTTTGATGTCACCTTCAGACCAGGGGCCGCCTGGTGTCGCTTATACTCATTTCGATCCACTTTTTGGATAATGTCCGTCACCAGCGTTTTATCATATCCCATTTTCACCAGCTCGTCCGCCCCCTTGGCATCTTCAATATAGCTTTTTAATATCGGGTCCAGCGCTTCATACGGAGGCAGGTCGTCCTGATCCGTCTGGCCGGGCTTCAATTCCGCCGAAGGCGCCTTATGGATGATCCTTTCCGGAATCGTTTCTTTATCGCTGTTGAAATAATGTGCCAGTTTATAGATAACGGTCTTGGGGACATCCGAAATCACGGCCAGCCCGCCGCTCATATCGCCGTATAGCGTACAATACCCCACCGCGAGTTCGGATTTATTTCCGGTGGACAGCAGCAACGAACCATGCTTGTTCGACAGGGCCATCAAAATGGTGCCCCGAATGCGGGCCTGCAGATTCTGCTCCACGACACCGGGATCTTCTTTGCTAAAAGAAGGCGATAGAAACCGGACAAACTCTTTGAACATACCGTCAATGGGGATATTCAAGAGCTCAACATCCAGATTCCGCGCTAGTTTTTGGGTATCTTCATAGTTGTCTTTCGACGTGTAAGGAGAAGGCATAAACACGGTTAACACATTTTGTTTGCCTAGCGCTTCGACGGCGATACATGCGGTCAGAGCAGAGTCAATCCCGCCGCTCAGTCCCACCACCACTTTTGAAAAGCCGCATTTGGCAACATAATCGTGCGTCCCCATCACCAGCGCCCTGAAAATACTTTCAGGGTCCGATACCGCAATTTCATGTATGTCGCCGCTGTTATTGTCCGTATCAAATACGACCAGGTCCTCCCTGAAATCATTCGCCCTTGCGATCAAATGGCCTTTTTGATCGAAAGCGCAGCTGATGCCGTCAAAAAGGACGCTGTCATTACCGCCGACCTGATTGGCGTATACCAATGACACCCCGTATTTTCGGGCGATGGATCCCAGCATCTGTTGCCGGAACTCTCTTTTGCCGACATAAAACGGCGAGGCCGATATATTGACAACCAGATCGGCCCCCTGCCCGATCATCTGGCTGACCGGATCGCTGTGGTAAATTCTGCGCTTAAAAATATCCTTATCGTTCCAGACGTCTTCACAGATGGTCAGCCCGATCTGATGGCCATGATAGGGGAACGCAGCACACTGGGTCCCGGGCTCAAAATATCGCCCCTCATCAAAAATATCATACGTCGGCAGCAGTCGCTTATTTACCTTGTGCAGGATAGCGCCATTTTCAAAAAGCGCGGCCGCATTAAAAAGCGGGTTGCCCGCGTCTGCCGTGCTCTTGTCGACGTAACCGCAGATAACGCCGATTCCCCTGATGGAATCGACGAGTTTGGCAAAGCAGGCCAGGTTCGCCTCAATGAAGTCCTTCTTTTCCAGAAGGTCCCGGGAGGGATACCCAGAAATAACCAGTTCGGAAAATACAACCAGATCGCAGGCAAGCCCCTTGGCCTGTTCGGCGAAATGGGTTATCCGGTTAAAATTATGACTAAAATCGCCGACTATCGTATTAACCTGTGCAATCGCAATTTTCATTTTCAGCATTTCGGTTAAGCGGGTTTTAATTTGTCCCGTTGTCAAAATAACATTTTGTTTTGCAGCCGGACAATTCTGTTTTATTACCATACCGCTTTCCATAATAAAGTTTCGAAACAATGAATTGCGGTATAAGCGGTTGTAGAATAAACTGTTGGAATAACGGAGCGTTTTTTTGACAACCGCTATAAAATAAATGTAATAGCCGTTTTAAATATCCGCCCTAAATTACATGATGCGTTTTATCTTTGTCAACCGCTCAATCTGTTTTCCACTTAGCACTAACCCGAACGACTCTTTTTCCTTACCAGCTCTATGACGGTTACTTCCGGCGGGGATAACAACCGTACTTGCGGGCCCCATGTGCCGGAACCCCGGTTGGTATAGAGAAACGATTCTGCTTGAAGCGCCACCATGCCCATCGGCAGCGGGTATTGCAGGGACACCAGGTAGTTGAAAGGATAAATTTGACCGCCGTGGGTAGAGAAACAAAATAAAAAGAACATGAATATACCGGCGCCCAGGCAGAAGCGTTCTCACACGAAAATAGAACACTGCATGCATTGCGGTGTAGAAAGAAAGAAATATCGCAAGAAATTTGGTCATCGGAAAAAATCACTTTGATCTATACCGCTTTTCATAATAAAGGTCCGTAACAATGAATGGCGGTATAAGCGGTTGTAGAAAAAAACGTTGGGATAACGGAACGCTTTTTTGACAACCGCTATAAGTAACATACAAAAAATTTCACGCCTGAATTTTGTACCAGCTCGATTCTCACCCATTTTCAACCAGAATATAGGGTCTTAGCATTCAATCGGGCCAATTAAAAGCCATAAGTTAAAACGGCCTATAATTCATATTCATGCTTTTTATGTTGACATTTCAGCCTGCTGATTTTTATTCTGATTGAAATCACAGTCTCAGCAGACAATTCGTATGATAACCTCATCGTTAAGGAGACGCCTTTGGCCCCACGTTTCACATCCATCGACCATGTCATGTCCAGGCTTGCCGATGTCCACTATATTGCCGAACGCTCCCTGGCAACGGTTCTTTTTTTGGCCGACCGCCTGGAGAAGCCGGTTTTCCTTGAAGGCGAACCGGGTGTCGGCAAAACTGAGGTGGCGATTGTTTTGGCAAAAATGTTCGGGACGGAGCTTATCCGGTTGCAGTGCTATGAAGGACTTGATGTCCGTACGTCCCTTTATGAATGGAATTATCCCAAACAGCTCCTGCACATCAGAATGGAAGAAAAGGGCGAGAAGATCAGGGAAGAAATTGAACAGGCCATTTACAGCCCTAAATTTCTGATTAAACGTCCGCTGCTGGAGGCTATTTTACGGCCGGCCGGCAACACGACGATTCTACTGATCGATGAGCTTGACCGGTCCGATGAAGAATTCGAAGCGTTCTTACTGGAAATCCTCTCTGATTTTCAGGTAACGATTCCCGAGGTCGGCACCCTGGCTGCAAAAACAAAGCCCCTGGTGGTCATCACATCGAACCGAACCCGTGACATCCATGATGCCCTCAAAAGGCGATGCCTGTACCATTGGATTGAATACCCCGGCTTTGAAAAAGAATACCGCATCATCACAACCCGCCTGCCCGGCATTGAAGGCCGTTTCGCCGAACAGATAACCGGGTTTATGCAGAAGATGCGAACGGCCGATTTATTAAAAAAGCCCGGCATTTCGGAAACACTGGACTGGGCCCGGGCGCTCTTGGCGATGCACAAAGACCATCTGGACGAAGAGATTGTTTTGGAGACCCTGGGTTGTATCTTGAAATATCACGAGGATATCCAAAAATTTAAAGAGGAGATATGGGCCGACCATGACCAGCGGTCCGAATTCATTTGATCCCATCAAAGAAAAAAATCCGGGGGGGTTGACGGAAAAGATTATCCGGTTTTCCGATTTTCTCAACCGCCGCGGTTTTAAAGTGTCGCCCAGCGCAACCCGGGATGCCGTTTGCAGCTTGTTGGAAATTGATCCGTTTATCCGGGAAGATTTCTTCTCTTCGCTGCGCTCGAACCTGGCTAAAAATAGAGAGGAATGGCATCAGTTTGCCGATTGCTTTCACGCATTCTGGGACGAGCCGATGGGTGCGCCGGACCCCACCCCCATCACCGGATTCCCTGAAGCCCCCCCCATGGATCAACCGGCAGCCTGCGAAACCGATCTTCAGTCCGTTGTCGGAGAGCTCTCAGCAGATACAAGCGCCGATCATAGCGGAGCCGACCATGAAACCTCATACAGCCCACTGCCGGCTGTTGAAAAAAAAATCACGTCCTGTTTCGACAAAGCCGACATTCCCTCTGCAGAACGCGCCATAAAAAATATTCTCAACCCTTTCAGGCCCTTCCCATCCCGCCGTTTTAAAAAGACACGTAAAACGGCGGATATCGACTTTCCCAGCGTCATGCGGCGCAGCCTGAAATATGACGGCCTGCCGCTGGCGCTTTATTATAAAACGCGCAGAAAAAAACTCAAACGCGTGGTGTTCCTCATCGATGTCAGCGGCTCCATGGACCGTTACGCCCGGATGGTCCTGCCACTTATCCCCAGCCTCAGAATGGTCGGCCTTAAATCGGAAATATTTGTTTTTTCCACCGCTTTGGTTAACATCACCGCTATTGTCCGAAGGTTGCGTATCGAACAGGTGATGGATACCATCTGCCGGCATGTCCCGGATTGGTCGGGGGGAACCCGCATCGGCCAATCCCTGCACCAGTTTAACCAGGATCAGGGCCGACAGCTTTTAAGCCGGCGGACCGTGGTGGTTATTTTAAGCGACGGCTGGGACCTGGGGGAAAAGGATTTGCTGCAGCATGAAATGCAGCGCCTGCGACGCAGGGCCAACCGGATCATCTGGATAAACCCCCTGGCCGGGGACCCGGATTATCAGCCTCTTTGCCAGGGAATGAAAACAGCCCTTCCCTATATCGACTACTTGCTGCCGGCCGACAGTCTGAAAAATCTCAACAAGACGGCGCATCTGATGGCCCGGATCATATCCCGCTGATTTTGCGAAGTTCTCGAATTAATCACGGAATGGTTTGAAACAAAGGCCAGGCCGCTCATGCAAGCTGGCGGATTGTTCCCGAAAAGGGTATGAAACTGTTTGAGGGGCTTAGTGAACGTTAGGCCGAACAGATGTGTCACCTTCTCTCGTAGCACTCATCTCACTCGATTTGCCCAGAAAAAAATCTCAACTGTAAGATCCTGTTCGGCCTTACGGTCACTTAGACCCGAGTTTTTCATGCCCTTTTCGGGGATAATCCGACAGCGATTCAATTCTCTTTTGGGGCAGATAGTCCTCATTTAATCATCGTAAAAAGGCCCGTACTTATCCCTCAGTTCCCTGTATTTTTCGAGCCAGTCCTTTCCAAACTGCGATTCATAAAAATCCTTGAGGCGATAGAACCATTTAAAGGGCTTTTTGGGGTTCATCTGCGCCTGGAGAAAATCCGCCAGATAAAAAGCGATATCCGTCATTTTTTCTTTGGGTAGGTAAGCCTTGGCGCCGGCCAAAATGGATTTGGCGAAATTGTCCGGACTCAGTGCATGCGCAGTCAGCATCAGGGATGGAATCCCTTTTTTATTGGCGATATCCAGCAGGTCATACCCCTTAACCCCCATGATGTCGAATACGGCAGCGTCATACTCGTTCTGGTCAAGAAGCGTTCGGGCTGATCTAAAATCGGTTGCCGTATCAATCAAGCACGTATCCAGCAACTCTTTTAAAGTGTCCAGCACGTCCGGTTCATCATCAACGATCAGAAGTTTTTTTCCCTCCAATATTCTGGTATCCGTCATGTGCTCCCCCTTTTGCAGACGCCCCCAAGTTGGTTAAACATGGTTGTTTATATTTTCGAATTTTGGTCATTTGAATTTGCCCTTCGAGTTGGCTCAGGGCGGTGAGTCAGCCGAACCGTTTGAAATTTGACATTTGGAATATCAATATGGGAATGAAATTCCAACAAAGATAACCCTCATAGGGTCGGATATTGCCTTACGCACGCCTGGCCGCACATGATTCCCTAAAGAACTTTACGTCCTCCGAAACGCTCCAGCCACTTGGGAATAACCTCCTTGTTGAAAACGTTGTCCGGAACCTCGCCCCTTAAAGCGCTGAACATCGAACGGGTTGCCCATTCGATCCCCGGTTTCAGTCCGCTGTTCAGGTTCGAAGTCACCATGTGGAGCGACAGCAGCACCTTGTGTCCCAGCTCGCGCAGCAATGAATCCGGCGGCAGGGGCTCGTTCTGGAATACATCCAGCCCGGCTGCCGCCAGTTTGCCGTTTTGCAGGGCCCTTATCATGGCGTCCTCATCGATTACCTGCCCCCGCGCGGTGTTCACCAGGATCGCATCCGGTTTCATCAGCCCCAGCTCCCTCGACCCGATCATCATACGGGTCTCCTCGGTCAGGGTGACATGCAGGCTGACAATATCGGATTCCCGCAGCAGGGTATCGAGATCGACCCGTTCGGCGTTACAGAGAACAAAGCGCGAAAGGTCCACATAGGGATCACAGGCCAGGATCCGAACCCGCCAAGGCCCCAGCAGTTCGGCCAGACGGCAACCAATTCTTCCCAACCCGATGATGCCCACCGTCAAACCGGCGTAACCGTCCTGCCGCCTTCCGATATATCGCCCCTGGAGCGCCGGATCGCGCCACTCACCCCGCTTGACGGCCTCATCCCTTTCACGCGGTTTTTTCAGCAGCGTCAGGATGATCGCCAGAGTGCCTTCGGCAACGCCGCTCCAGTTGGCCTCCGCCGGGCAGTGGGTCACCAGGACACCCCGTTCGGTTGCGGCCGTCAAATCAACGTCATCCACCCCGATCGTCGTCTTTGCGATGATGCGAAGTTCGGGCGCACTGGCCATGATCCGGGCTGTGATGGGACTGCTGCGGATGGACGTGCCGGAAAGGGCGTCGGCCCCCTTTGCCATCTCGCACATATCTTCCTCGTTGTTCCCCATGGGTGTATGCCAGGACGCATCCCCTAAAACAACATCGCAACCGTCGGACGCCATCTGGCGGTAGGTTTCGCCGGTGGGATCAGCCGGAGAGAAAATAAAGACCTTGGGTTTCAGCATGTTTGGCCCCCTCTCAAACGGGATAGGTGCAAAATCTACATTTTCATCTGCGCTAAGTATGAAGAACCATTTCGAGCTGAAATTTCAAAAAACATATCCTTCAGTGCCGCCTACAACCGCACCTTTACGGAATTGGCGTGGGCATCCAGCCCTTCCGTCTCGGCCAGACGCATGATATCCACGGCCTCTTTCCTGAATGCCTCTTTGGAATAGTATATCAGGCTGGTCTTTTTGATGAAATTGTCAACCGACAGGGCCGAAGCGAACCGGGCGGTTCCAGCCGTGGGCAGAACGTGATTGGGGCCTGCAATGTAGTCGCCCACAGGCTCCGGTGTATAATCGCCGATAAAAACAGCCCCGGCATTTTGAATCCGGCCGATCTGCTCCAGGGGATGCTGAATATGAAGCTCCAAATGCTCCGGTGCGATCCGGTTCGCAAATTCAAAGGCCGTCTCGATATCCGGCACGATCATGATGGCGCCGTATGTTTCAAGGGATTTTGCGGCAATGTCTTTACGGGCTAAATTCCGGAGCTGGCTGTCGACAGCATCGGCGACCGCTTGGGCCAGTTTTACGGAAGTCGTCACCATCACGGCCGAAGCAAAACGGTCATGTTCGGCCTGGGACAACAGGTCCGCGGCAATGAACGCCGGCGTTGCCGTGCTGTCTGCAATGATCAGAATTTCGCTGGGGCCGGCGATGATATCGATCCCCACGGTTCCCGCCAGTATTTTTTTGGCGAGGGTTACATAAATATTGCCGGGTCCGACGATGACATTGCATTGCGGTACGGTTTCGGTGCCGTATGCCAGGGCGGCAATGGCCCAGGCACTGCCGATTTTATACACGGCGTCAACCCCGACCTTTTTGGCCGCAGCCAGGATATGCGGATTCACCGCACCATCCTTATCGGGAGGCGTCACCAGTGAAATCTTTCTTACCCCTGCGATTTTGGCTGGAATCGCCCCCATCAACACAGAGGATACCAGGGGCGTTTTGCCGCCGGTACCTCCGGGGACGTAAACCCCGGCCGAGTCCACCGGATTGACCAGCTGTCCCAGCAGCTTTCCCGCATTGGAGGTGTCCAGCCATGATCGGGTCAGTTGCTTTTGATGAAAAGCCTCAATCTGGGCAAACGCCCGATTCAAAGCCCGCATAAAAGGTTTGCCCACTTTTTTGGCAGCTTGTTTAAATTCCGCCGGCGTAACCTGAAGCGATCGGATGTCCAGCTTGGGTGAATCAAATCGATTCGCGTATTTTATCAGGGCCTTATCGCCATTCTTTTCAACATCCGCAATGATGCGGGTGACGGCCGCCAGATCCTTTTTCTTAAACCCCAGGCCCCGGTTCACGATTGCAGCCAACCGCAACTCCGCTGCCTTGGACGGATAATGATACGTTTTCATGAGAGTCGTTTTCGGTTTCATCAATGGTTGCCTCAGCGCAATAAATCTGGTCAGGTTTAAGAAACAGATCCGAAAATTATCAAACATGAACCCGACAAACAGGATTTAGACAAAACAGGGCGGATTGTCAACAACAAGCGCATGTTGTCGTCCGTTGCCGCATCTAAATACTGATTGACTTATCCAGATCGATCTGCTTTAGGAAATAGTTCAATTTTTTGGTACCAACGAATTTAAATCGGGAGTGACGAGATGAAAAAAAACAGGATCTATAATTTTAACCCGGGACCGGCGGCATTGCCCCTGCCTGTTCTCGAAGAAATTCAGGCTTCATTATTAAATTATGCCGGATCGGGCATGTCCATTACCGAAATCAGTCATCGATCCAAATGGTTTGACGATATCGTCAACGATGCCGTTGCCCGAACCCGGCGGCTGCTCAATCTGGGTAAAGACTTCCATGTTGTTTTTCTCCAGGGAGGCGCCAGCCTGCAGTTTAACATGGTGCCCATGAACTTTCTCCCGGATGGAAAATCAGCCGATTATATCAATACCGGCACATGGTCGACCAAAGCCATCAAAGAAGCTGCAGTTCTGGGGAAAGCCGTTAAAGTGATTGCATCGTCCGAGGATAAAAACTTTTCTTATATACCCTCAACGGTTACCGTGAATAAAGACGCGGCTTATGTCCATATCACGTCCAACAACACCATTAAAGGCACCCAGTGGCAAACCTTTCCGGATACCGGCGGGGTGCCGATCATCGCGGACATGTCGTCGGATATGATGAGCCGACCGTTTAAGGCCGCACCGTTCGGACTGATCTACGCCGGCGCCCAGAAAAATATAGGCCCGGCCGGTGTCACTATGGTCATCATCCGGGACGATATGCTCGCCGGGATCCCCGATAAAATGCCGGCGATGCTGTCTTATAAATCCTTTGTTTCAACCAACTCCATGTATAACACCCCGCCCTGTTTCGCGGTATATACGGTGCAGCTCGTATTGAAATGGCTGGAAGAGACCATCGGCGGACTTGCCAAGATGGAAGCGCTGAACCGAAAAAAGGCCAAAGTCCTCTATGACATTTTCGACAGCGGTGACTTTTACCGGGGTACGGCCGAACCCGCCAGTCGCTCTCTGATGAACGTAACCTTCCGCCTTCCCGGCGAAGCGCTCGAAAAAATATTTGTAATGGAAGCAACGCAAAACGATCTGGATGGCCTCAAGGGGCATCGCTCGGTGGGGGGTTGCCGGGCATCGCTCTACAACGCCGTGAGTTTAAACGCGGTTGAAGCACTGTCCGATTTTATGAAGGCATTCGAGCAGAAACACGGATAATTTACGCCACAGACAAATCAAATTCCGCCACGATAAACGTATGGTCCGAAGGCCGCTCCATCAGGCGGGCGTCTTTGTCGATCCAGGCCGACAGGGATTTTTCAGCCAGACTCGGGGTGGCCCAGATATGATCGATACGCCAGCCCAAACCCCGCTTGACCGCATTGGGAATCCGATAGTCCCAGAATGTAAACGCCTTGCCTTCCGGGTTGTGTTTTCGAAATATATCAACAAAGCCCCATTTTTTCAGTATAGAAAGTGCCTGGTGTTCCGCCGGGTGATAACCGATGCTCCCCGTCAAACCCTCCGGATCATAGACATCCATGGGCTCCGGCGCAACATTGAAATCTCCGGTCCAGATAACCGGCAATGCAGCGCTGAAACGGGTCCTGAAATATTGATCCAGACGCTTGAGCCAGTCCAGTTTATAGCGAAATTTTTCCGAATCCGGCGCCTGCCCCTGGGGGACATATGCGTTGACGATATGGAGACCTTCAATCTTGACTGAAACAAGCCGCGTCCCTTCGAATTCAAGGCTGTCGTCAAAGCCGAAGCGAACCTCTTGCGGTGCAATTTTCGACAGGACCGCCACACCGTTATAACTTTTCTCCCCCCGATAGGTGCAATGGTACCCTTTTTCCTTGAATGGCCCGGCCGGAAAATCTGGATCCTGCACCTTGGTCTCCTGCAGGCAAAGGACATCCGGCGCTTCTTTTTGGAGCCAGGAAAGGATCACCGGCAATCGGGCCCGGATTCCGTTGGCGTTAAAACTGGCAAGCCTCACTATTGTCGCCTCTCGTAATTTCAGCTGTGTCGTAATTGTAATATTGATTTGTTTTCTTCACGTCATGCCGGACTCGATCCGGCATCCAAAAGCAGATGGACTTGAAAATGTTCTGGATTCCGGGTCAGGCCCGGAATGACGAAAAATCTTGGAACTCGGCTTTTTTATTGTGACACAGCCTCAAAGAGCCGGGTATTCTCTCTTTGAATAAAGCCCGGGCAAAAACCCTTAGAAGGTCAAAGCGGTTGAAAATTCCTTCCGCCACTGTGCCTCAGCCCCCGATGGCCGACATATGGCTGTTAACGTTTCCGGGGCAATCGTCGGACAGGTGGTGCTCGGAAGGTTTGTGCCGGACGGCATTCAATACAATTTCAGCCAGTTCGTTGTCCGAACAGCCCCTGCGCAGCGGTCCCTTCAGGTCTACCTGGTTGTCCGATAAAAGGCAGGTTCTCAACTGGCCGCTGGCAGTGAGTCTTAAGCGGTTGCAGTGGGCGCAAAAGTGCCTGCTCAGGGGGCGTATAAAACCGACTTCTCCAACGGCATCCCTTAATTTGAACCGTTCGGCCGGGCCGTCAAGTGTCCCTTTTTCGATGGGGATCAACTGACCCAAGGAACCGAGGCGGGCTTTTATCTCCGGCGCCAGCAGGTGCTGCCCGATCTTTGCGCCGGAAGTGCCGATGGGCATGTGTTCGATAAACCGGATATGAAAGGGGTATAAAAAGCTCAATCTGGCGAAATCGACCAGTTCATCATCATTGATGCCTTTAAGTGCCACGACATTGATCTTAATCGGTCCCAGGTCCATCTCATGGGCGGAGAGTATACCCCGCCAGACCTTTTCATACTGATCATGCCCGGTTATTTCCTTATATTTCTGACGGTTTAAGGTGTCCAGGCTGACGTTGATTCTTCGGATGCCGGCAGCCTGGATTCGAACAATATTTTCAGCCAGCAGAACGCCATTGGTTGTCAGGGATATATCGGAAAGGCCGTTGATTTTTTTCAGATCTGTTAGAAAATCGTAAACACCTTTGCGGACAAGCGGCTCGCCCCCGGTGATGCGAACCTTTGCGATGCCCATGCCTGCCCCGATTTTTATCAGGCGCAGGATCTCTTCATATCTTAAAACCTGGTCATGGGACAGCCAGGGAATATCCTCCTGCGGGACACAATACATACACCGGAGGTTACAATGATCGGTGATGGATACCCGCAGATAATTCAGGACCCGGTTGTATGGGTCGATGAGTTTCTGATTCAGCAATGAGACCGCTCCTTTCCAGCAGCAAATTTACCTTGACTTAGCATAAACTAATGCACACCGCACTAAAAACAATCGCCGGCGTTAATGGATATTGAATTTTTCGCGATATTCCGGGATTTCGATCATGGGCGGCCGCTCAACCCCCTCAATTTTAAAAATATCCGCCTGGTACTGCGACTTGACAAGGTTATATTGAATCATTTCGGAATAGGTTGATTTGTTTATTTTGATAAATCCCTGCTTTTCGATACGCCGCGCAAATGTATTCAGAATGACAAAAGCCATTTTTCCCAACGCCTTTATGCCCTGATTTCTGTGGACTCGCTTTTCAAGATCTACCTGGGCCATGACATCCAGCCCCCAGCGTTCATAGATATCCAGTATCATACTGGTTTCTATACCATATCCGATGGGGAATGGAATTTTTTCCAGCACATCCCGGAAACAGGCATACTCACCCGAGAGCGGCTGAATGATTTGAGTCAATTCCGGAAAAAACAGCGAAAAGAGCGGCCGGATGACCAGCTCGGTTACCCGGCCGCCGCCGGTCTGGCGCATCTTTTTTTCCCCGGTGGCGATGGGCCGGTCATAAAACGCCTTGCAAAATTTAATCCCGTCGTAAAGAAGCAGCGGGGCCACCAGCGCATAGACAAACCGATGATGAATATTTTTAATATCGGCATCCAGGTAGACGATAATGTCGCCCCGGGTAACGTAAAGCGCCTTCCACAGGTTCTCGCCCTTACCTCTAAAATGACCCTGCTGCGGCAGGATATTTGCGGCCTCGTAAACATCGGCGCCATATTCCCTGGCAATCTTACGGGTCCGGTCGGTTGATCCGGAGTCCACCACAACAATTTCGTCCAGCAAAGGATATCGCGTCATCAACTCCGACTTCATGATCACGATTTCCTTTGCGATTGTTTTCTCTTCATTCAAGGTCGGCAGGCATAGCGAAATTGTAATTTTCTTTTTTTGTTTTTCCGTCACCAGCCGCTCCAGATCGCGGAACTCGGCGTAGTGGAACGTGTTTTTATTGAGCCAGCTATTGTTCATCGCATACCCCGCTGTCAATCGCCATCAGTATGCCGATCAACTGAGCAATCCCTTTATAGATGGGCGCGATCTTGATGACGGCGTTTTCCAGATGGTAATTTTCCCCCTTGGTAATGCCGATGGTGACGGCCGGTATCTTGTGAAAGAGAAAAATGGAAAGCTCTGTTTCGCTGGAAACGCTGACCGGCTTTAACTCCAGTTTTTTGAGGACTTCGGCGGCGCTTTTCACCAGCGGGTGGTTGAACCTGAGTCGGGCGGCATTCAGGCTGCTGACGGTTCGCAGCTGCAGCTCGACCTCGTGTTCGTGACTGATGCCGTTCTTAATGTCCTTGATATCCCGATAAATGGCTTTGACCATTTTATCGGTATCACTTTGGATTTCAAATCCCAGGATGGCGTCCTGGGCGATCTCCCCATAATCAACGCCGCCGGCGATTTTGCCGATGATGACCCGTGCGCGCGGTTTTTGCGGCAGGCGCATTTTTAAAATTTGATTGATGACTTCATGTAATATCAGGATCGCGTTGGGCCTGAATTTGTGTGTCCATCTGAATGTCGATGGTATGCTGCAGGTGATTTCACATCGCCGCATTCCGTCCGAGTAGTAATTAAGCCGTCCGAGTTCCCCCCCCTCGATGCAGACAGCCCCCCGGATGGGCGTCGGCCAGGTTTTTAAGAGGTTGCGGATGCCGCGAAGATTCCCCTTGCCGATGGATTGAATATCGCCGACCAGGACGATATCCGATTTAAAGCCAATGCCCAATGTGCGCATAATTTCCGGCAAGGACGCCAACACCCCGACGCCGGCGGAATTGTCCAGTATCCCCGGCCCTGAAATGGTCTTTTTTTTGACGGTGAAGTTGTGGTCGACATCCTCACCAAAGAAAGTATCCAGGTGCGCCACCACAAAAATCGGCGGGTTGGCTTCGGAAGTCCCTTTGACAATTCCGATGGGGTTGCCATATGCATCGGTCGTGCATTCATCAACCTGTGCTTCTGCCAGGCGTTCCATAAAAATCCGGGTGCGCTTTTCTTCCTTGAATGTCGGAGAGGGAATCTGGCCGATCAGAACGATATTGGTGATAATAATCTCCTTGATGGCCCTGATGGCATCAACCATGGATGGTAATTTTTCTAAATGGCTGTCCATTCCCGCACCCTCGAATCTGATTTGTGAGCAAGTGTTACAAAATTATCAAAAATCTGTATTAATTGCTGATAGTTTTTTTATACACGATACCTGCGGCAAGGTCAATCTCATCTCTTGATTTAACAAGGTCACTTCACTTAACCAGACAACATTTTGAAATAAATAAGTTTGTTCATTGATGATTTTGTAAAAAGTCGAAAATGCGCCTCTTTCGTCATTCCCGCGAAGGCGGGAATCCAGGAATTTCAGACGGTTCTGGATGCCGGATCAAGTCCGGCATGACAATTGGAATACTTTTTACGAGACCATCTTCATTGGAATTTGGAATTTTGATATTGCTTGAAAATTGAGTATTGTGATTTGGAAGTTGAGTGCCTTAACCGGGAAAGCAAATCGTTTCCATCTGAATCAGTTTAGGCTGACGTTGACGATGCCCTGCTGGATTTTGCGGTTATCATAAAGGACGGAAAAGGCGGGTGATTTCATCCACCTCAAAGGCGGGCCATTCAACCGGAAGACCCTGTCGAAAGGCTTTCACACCTTGGCCTTTCTCCAATATCTCGCCGATGGGGGTTATCCGTATTCCGGCCCTCCGGATACGCGCCAATAGGGTCTCCAGTGCGTTTTTGCGACAACAGATCAGCAGACTGCCGGATCCGATCAGACCCAGGGGATCCAGCTTGAGCAATTTGCAAAGCTTATGGGTTTCGGTGAAAACAGGGATTTTGTCCATCTCGACGCGGATTTCATGACCGCCGGCAATGCTCAATTCATCCAACGCCGTGGCCAGCCCCCCTTCGGTAACGTCATGCATGGCGACCACCCCTTTGCTGCCCCCGGCCAGTCGTGCTTCTTCCAAGACGCTGAGGCTCTCCAGGAAGCCTTTACAGGCGTCGATTTCCTTGTCCGTCAGCCCCTGCCGTTTGAGTTTATCGCCGAACTCGGCGGCAATGATGGCGGTTCCTTCCACGGCAACGGCCTTGCTGAGTAACACCACATCTCCGGTTTGAATGTTGCGTTTATCAATCAAATCTTTTCGCAAAACCGTTCCCGCCAGCATCCCCGTCACCACCGGCCGCAAAACCGCATCGGTAACCTCGGTATGGCCGCCGCACAAGAGGATCCCCCACTGTTGACAGACGGTTTTGAGTTCATGCATGACCTGCCAGATTTGCGAAGCGGTCGTCCCGCAGGGAAACAGCAGCGACGTCAGAAACCAGCGCGGCCGGGCCCCGGATGTAGCAATATCATTGGCATTTATCAGAACGGCGAATCGCCCGATGGAATCCGTAACAAACGTGATGGGATCTGACTTGAGAACAACCACTTCCTCCTTTTGCACATCCACGGCAGTCGTATCTTCACCGATTCCCGGATGGATCAGAATCGCAGGATCCCGGGAAGCGACCTTGCCCAGAAATTCACCCAGGAGTTCATTGGGCAATTTGCCGATCGACAGCGGCAGTCCCGGGCGGATGATTTTTTTCAAATCGGCCAGGCGTGAAATCTTATAATCGCTGGGCGGCATGGCGGGATCCGGTTCGGTTCGATTATCCAGCAGTACCGTGACAGCGCCGGCCTGAAGCCCGGCCTGAATATCAAAGACATAATCTCCCACCATTAACAACTCGGCGGTATTTATCCCAAAAGTCTTAGCAGCCAGCAGGATGCCGTCCGGGTTGGGTTTCGGTCGGACCGGATCGTCCCGGGATATGATCAGACTAAAGTCGGCAGCGTTCAGATGGCTGAAATTCTGCAGCGCCCGCAGGATGGATTCGCGGCCATTGCGGCTGATAATGCCGACCCGAAGGCCCTTGGATCGCAAATAGGAAATTGTTTCTTCCGCACCGGAATTGGGAACGGATTTCTCAGCCCCTTCGATTTCAAACCGGACCAGTTTATCCATTGCTTCCCGGCGGTGATGGGGATCCTTCAGGGTCTCGATATATTCCAGGATGGGTTTGTCGGCGGGGCAGCCGATGGCCTTTTTGATCCTGGTGAAATTCAGGGCCCCCGGCTCGGTCAGCGTGCCGTCAAAGTCGAACAGAACAGCCTTAACATGGAAAGGCTTATGGGGTATCATGAAAGATCTCTATCTGGTTGTCGACGATTTCACGCTATCGCGAACCGGCTGCCGGTGTGAAAATCTTTTCATCAAAATTAAAGGTGCTGAAATAATCGTCAACGGTTTCTGCCCGGCGAATCAACTCCACCCGACCGTCGACCCGCAGTAAAAGCTCCTGGGGCCTCAGTTTGCCGTTGTAATTAAACCCCATGGCATGCCCGTGTGCGCCGGTGTCATGGATAATGAGGATGTCGCCCTCGGTTATTTCCGGCAGATCCCGCTGGATCGCAAACTTATCGTTGTTCTCACAGAGCGACCCCACCACATCCACGGTCACTCGTTTGGCGCTATCTTCCTTCCCCAGGACACTGATGTGGTGATACGCGCCGTACATGCCGGGTCGCATCAGGGCCGACATGCAGGCATCAACCCCGATATATTTCCGGTATATGTTTTTGTGATTGATCGCTTTGGTCACCAGCACCCCGTGGGGTCCGGTCATATAGCGGCCGCTTTCAATAAACAGCTTCGGCATATAACCGTTCTGCTCACCGAATCGATGGAACCTCTGCGTAATCTCCTTTGCCATAACATCTATATTGAGCGGTGCATCCATTGGTTTGTAAGGGATGCCGAAACCGCCGCCGATATTTAAAAACTCAAAACGGATGCCGAGTTCGTTTCCGATCCACCCGGCCAGTTCCAAAATCATTTCAGCGGTCTGCACCATATAAACATAATTGAGTTCATTTGAGGCCAGCATGGTGTGAAGACCGAACCGTTTTGCCCCCAGGGCCCGGGCATCCCGGTAGGCAGCCAGGATCTGTTCATGGCTGACGCCGTACTTGGCCTCAACCGGATTGCCGATAATCGAATTTCCGGTTCGTAGGGGACCCGGATTGTATCGAAAACAGATGAGCTCGGGCATTTCCGGCACCTTGGGAATCAGCGATACATCGTCCAGGTTCAGAATGCATCCGCCATCTGCGGCTGCAACCCTGAATTCTTCCCTGCTGGTATTGTTGGACGTCAACATGATGTCTTCGCCATATCCCCCGACTTTTCGGCTCAGCAGGATTTCCGGAATCGAACTGCAGTCGAACCCGAACCCCATGTTTTCCATAATCTTTAAGATACTCGGATTCGGGAGAGCCTTTACGGCAAAGAACTCCCGAAACCCTTTTATCCCGGAAAAGGCCTTTGTAAGCGACTCGGCAGTGGCGCGGATACCGGCCTCATCATAAATATGAAAAGGGGTTCCGAAATGGGCGCTGACCGCCGCTAAAACAGGAAAAAGGCGGTCCTTGAACTGATCCGTCATGGGCATAGCGTATCTTCTCCTTAACTAAAGTATTCCTTAAAGCTCTTCCATATCAAACTCTTTAAAATCAAACCAGTAGCCTGTATGGCTGATATAGTCCAGCTCAGCCTGGACGATCGCAATGTGCCCGGCTTCGATTTCCAGAAATCGAGCGAACATCTTTCGACCTTCCGCCTGCATCTCAGCAACCATCTGTTCGTAAAAAAAGTTTTTGAATTTTGGTTTCATATGAAATGGCTGTTTTGATGGCCTCTTCCAGCGTCATGATTTTTCTCCCCTTTGTTGCAATGAGTTCCGGAGCGGTTTTGGGATCGTTTTAATGCGAATTTTTATCATGTATATACAAAGTCCTTGAGTGTCAATATTTTATAATCGGGCGGTTGACCGGCAGCCCCCTTGTATTTCCCGACTAAAATGTGTACTTTATTCAAAAACTGGGTATGCAGTTAACTCAACCGCCCACTATATGTAGAGGGTTACCTCCAATAATCATTTGGCGCGACACAGGC
>JARGFK010000026.1 GCA_029211065.1 Desulfobacterales bacterium | reverse complement strand
AATGAATTGCGGTATAAGCGGTTGTAGAAAAAAACGTTGGAATAACGGAACGTTTTTTTGACAATCGCTATATCGTCATCATCTTCAAATGAGAAATAAAGATGAAGGCTTCCAACTTGCACAATCATAATCTTGAGATTATTCGATGAAAAAGAAGAAATCGCAACAATTAATTGTTTTTGATATGGACGGGGTTCTGATTGACGTTTCAGGCTCCTACCGGGAAGTGGTTCGGCAAACAGCCCGGGCTTTTTTTCAACCGGCGCCGGCATCTTCGGAATTGCCGGATCCGCTGTTTTCTCTGTCGGAACTGGCAGCGGTCAAGGGGGGCGGAGGGTTGAATAATGATTGGGATTTAACCTATTTCATTATATCGCTTTTATTTGATTTAGTTGAAAAACCGCTGCAGCCTGAAGAAAAAACGCCGGACTGGAACGGGTATTGTCAGAGCCTCAGCCGCTGCAATCTCAGCGGTCTTATAAAATTCCTGCAAACCCAAAAAGACCCTTTAGCATCTCTGCTGAAAAAGAGCAAAAAGCCGGAAGACAGCTTTATCAGGACGCTTTCAGGAAAGGATGTGGGCAGCGGCAATATCATCAAACAGATTTTCCAGGAATTTTACCTCGGCAGGGATCTGTTCAGGGCCACCTATGGGATGCTGCCGCAGGTTTACGGCAGTGAAGGGTATATCCACCGGGAGACGCTGATGGTAGATAAAGCCCTGCTGGAGAAGTTGGCGAAATACCATATACTGGCCATTGCCACGGGGCGGCCGAAACAGGAAGCGGATTTTGCATTGGATCGTTATGACATTCGAAAATATTTCGACGCTGTCTATACGCTTGAAGACAGCATTCAGGAGGAAAAGCGGATTCTGGATCAGGATGGCCTGCGGGTGTCTTTGTCCAAACCAGCGCCTTTTATGCTGGACGCGATTGCAGGGTCGATTCAGCCCCCGCCTCTGATTGCCTATTATTTAGGGGATATGCCGGATGATATGATCGCAGCCGGCCGATCCCGGGCCGGTTTTGTGAGCATCGGATTTGTCTCTTCAGCACCGGACAAACAGGTTTTGAGGAGTGACCTGCTGCGCGCCGGCGCCGATTATATCATTGAAGATCTGAAGCAGGTGGAAGAGATCGTGGCGGTTTAAAAAAGGCTGAAGGCTATTAGACTGAAGGCTGAAGGGTTAGTGACGAGTTGTGCGTAACGAGTTACGAGTTATTAGCCGGGAGGCTGCCGGTTGGTTGTCCGTGGTCTGTCGTCTGTTGCAAAAATTTGACGGACAACGGATAACTAACAACTGACCTTTAGCCTTCGGTCTTCAGCCTTCAGCCTATTAGAGAAGTTCTTTGACCTTCCGGATGATGTCTTCGCGGCCTAAGCCCTGATACGGAACCTGCTCGCCCAGACCGCCGTGTCCTTCCTTTACGGAGCCCAGGTGGGCGTAACGGGGGGCATACCCCCGTTCCAGCAGCCAGGTGCCGAATTTTGACCCCAGACCGGTTTTGACATTTTGCGTTTCCACCACCAGTACAAAGGCGCCGGTGCCGAGTTTCCGCAGCATGGCCTCATCAATCACATTCAGACAGGGTTTATTGATCAGCCCTACCTCAATTTTTTCAGCCTTGAGCCTTTCAACCACATCCAGACAGCGGTACAGCATTTCCCCATAAGACACGATGAAGCCGTTCCGGCCGTTACGAATGATTTCGTCCTTGGCGGCTTCAAATTGGTAGCCTTTGCCGTAATGAGGTTCGCCGTTTTCTTTCAGGATAAACGGCGTGGCCGAGCGCGTGGAAAAGATGAACCGCAGGCCTTTTTGATGAAATACGGCGTTAATAATGGCCCGCATCTGATGGGAGTCGGCCGGGAAGTAAAGTCGCGTGGAATCATTTTCCGGCAGACCGTTGTCCGCAAAGAAATTGTTGATCCCGAAGTGACAGGTATTGTCCGCCATCTCGTCCACACCGGCGTGGGAAAAATGCGCCAAGACATTGGCACGGTTTAAACGCGCCATGGTGATTTCAGAAATGATCATTTCCATGAATGCTGAAAATGTGCCGTAAACGCCCTGGCGATTGTCGCTGGAACCGAAACCGGCGGCAACCGAAAAGTTGTTGCGTTCCATGATGCCGCCGTGCACATAGACTTCGGGGAAGCCCTTGCGAATGTGGTGCAGCCCGCAGGAGCCCTCCAGATCGGAGTCCACCACCAGAACGTTCTCTTTGCGGCCAGGCATGTCTTTGAGGATATCGCAGATAATTTTGCCGAAATTGTCTCTGTTTTTGGCTGTTTCTGAGGAGCTGCCGAGGGCGGCTTCAGCCCCTTTGCTTTCAGGGGGATTTTCCAGCATTTTCAGGGATTCCGCATGCCCTTTGGCCTTCAGATAAGAAACGGCCAGGTCAACCGGGATGACATCATGCCCCTTGGGTGATCCTTCAATGCCGTTGACGCCGACGGCCATTTTCCTTTTGTTGACCAGGGCGTATGGGCCGGGCGTCGTCAGCGCCTTTTGAATTCTTGTGAACAATTGCTTTAAATCCTCGCCGTCGCCGCTGTCTACCCCGAGTCCGTGTCCTTTCAAGGTCTGTTCAATATCGAATCCCTTCAGATAACTGCTGGGGTGGCCTGCGATGGTCACATCATTATCATCAATGATGAGTTTTACGTTCAGCTTTTGGGCAACGGCATATCGGGCGGCTTCGGCATCGGCGCCTTCCTGCTGGGAGCCGTCGCTGCCGTAAATTACCAGAACTTTTTCAGGGTTTGCAGTGGCGATGCCGTTGACGTAACTCCACAAGTGCCCCAATCGACCGGAGCTGAAAAATACGCCGTTGGCGTCGTCCCGCTCCGGATGGCCGTACAGACCGCTGCCGAACTCACGGTAGTGCAGCAGCTTTTCCGGAGGCATGTGTCCGTTTAAAACCGCCATGATGTATTGCAGGGCCACCCGATGTCCGGCCTCATCAAAAAAAACAGGATAGATCGATGGGTTGGCCTTCATGAAACCGTCGGTTATCAACACTTCCGGAACCATATCAAAAGCGCCGCCGGTGTGGCCCCCCAACCCCTTGGTGTTGGCAAAGGCGGTGAAAAAGATAATACTGTCGCGCACCAGCCGGATATTCTGTTCCAATTGTTCTTCCTGGCGGGGCGCCATCTCTTTCTGGGACAAATCAAAAGTTAAAGCCTGATACTGGTTTAAATCGATGGGGAAATCCATATTCAACCTCTCTTGTAAATGTTAATATTCATATCATTGTCTTTTTGCCGTCCGGATCATACAATGCCGAGGAGTGGCGGGTCGCCGCCAGGGTTTCGGTAAACACTTCAATGGCGTACCCCTCGGAATAAGCGGCGTGTTCCATGGGAAGATAACCATAAGCGATGGTTTTCCCGACATAATGGCCGTAACCGCCACTGGTTACGACCCCCAGAACGTTGCCGTTGTGAGAAATCGTTTCACCGCCAAAGAGCAGCCGGGGTTCCGAAATGTCCAGCGTAAAACAGCACAGGATCAGACCGGGGCCTTCGTTTTTTATGTTGCCCAAGGCCTCCCGCCCGATGAAATTTCCCTTATCGAGCGCGACACAATAACCCAGCCCGGCCTGATACGGGTTGTAGTCCGGTGAAAGCTCCGCACCCCAGTACCGGTAGCCCTTTTCAAGTCGAAGGGATTCGATGGCCCGATAGCCGGCGTTGGACACTTCGAGTTCCTGGCCGGCCTGCCACAAGCGTTCATACACCTGGGACGCATATTCGGTCGGCATATACAGTTCGAAGCCCAACTCGCCGATGTAGGTCAGCCGCATGGCCCGAACCGGGGCATGGCCCAGCGTTATCTGCCGAGACTGGCCAAAGGGAAAAGCGTCGTTATCGACAGGGTCCGAGGTGATTTTTTCCAGCAAACGGCGGGATAAAGGACCGCACACATTAATTACGGCATAGGCGGAGGTAACGTCTGAAATTGTGACAGCGGTATCGGGCGGCAGATGCCGCTGGATCCAGTCTAAATCATGCACGCCAAAAGCCGTGCCGGTGACAATGAAAAATCTGTCTGCAGCGATGCGGGTGACGGTCAGGTCGCACTCAATCCCGCCGCGGTCATTGCACAATTGGGTGTAGACAACACTGCCCGCCGGCCTGTCGATGTTATTGGCGGCCAGCCGATTGAGGAAGGATAACGACTGCGGCCCCTCCACCATAAATTTACAAAAGGATGTCTGATCGATCAAGACCACTTTCTCTCTGGCGGCGCGATGCTCATTGCCCACATGCTTAAACCAGTTGGGCAGACCGAAGGTCAGCTCATCCTCCGGTTCCACACCCGGCGGGGCAAACCAGTTGGCCCGTTCCCATCCGAATTTTGACCCGTAAACCGTCCCTTTTTCCTTGAGTTGATGATACAGCGGGCTGCAGCGGACCCTCCGGGCGGAATGGTGTTCCTCATTGGGCCAGGAGAGGGTGTAATGCTTTCCGTATATTTCACGTGTCCTTTCCAGATTGTAGGCCGGGCTGTGATGGTGTTTTCCGAACCGCCGAATGTCAAGGGGCCAGATCGCCAGACTGGGCTCTCCTGCCAAAATCCATTCGGCCAGCGCTTTGCCTGCACCGCCGCCGGCGGCAATGCCAAAGGCATTAAATCCGGCGGCGATAAAGCAGTTTTCCAACTCAGGGGCAGGACCCAGAATGCAATTGCCGTCAGGGGTGAAGGCCTCCGGGCCGTTGACCAAGCGCGCAATCCCGACGGTCTCCAGACAGGGGGTGCGTTTCATGGCGGCGGCGGCCAAAGGTTCAAAATGATCGAAATCAGGCTCCAGCAGCTGCTGGGTAAAGGCTTTGGGGATGCCATCCAGTGCCCAGGGGATGCCGTTGGGTTCATAGCCGCCCATGACCAGACCGCCGACTTCTTCCTTGTAGTATAGCAGGCTGTCCTTATCGCGTACCGTCGGCAGTTCCGACGGCAACCCCTCAATTGCTTCGGTCACCAGATACTGGTGTTGAAACGGAATCAACGGCACGTTGACGCCCATCATGCGGCCGATTTCCCGGGCCCACATGCCGGCGGCATTTACAATCGTTTCACATTGGATCATGCCCTTGTCCGTGACAACGGCGGTGATACGGTTGCCCATAAATTTAAAACCGGTTACCTTGGTATGCTGGAAAATTCTGGCGCCGCGACTGGTGGCGCCTTTTGCCAGGGCCATCGTCAATCCGCTGGGGTCGGCCTGACCGTCTGACGGCATGAAGGCGGCGCCGATGATGCCGTCCAGGGACATGACCGGGAACAAGTCCAGCGCCTCCTGGGGGGAAATGATATGCATGTCCAGACCGAAGCTGCGGGCAGTCGTGGCGCCTTTCTTCAGCTCCAGCAGGCGGGCCGGGGTGCCGGCCAGATGCAGGCAGCCGCATCTTTTCCAGCCGGTGGTCAGCCCGGTCTCGGCTTCCAGCTTTTCATACAGGCTGACACTGTATTGCAGCATGCGGGTAACATTTCGGCTGGACCGCAGCTGTCCCACCAGGCCGGCGGCGTGCCAGGTGGAGCCGCTGGTTAATTCTCCCTTTTCGATGACAACCACATCGCTGCAGCCCATTAGCGTTAAATGATAAGCGATGCTGGCGCCGGCAATACCGCCGCCGATGATGACGACCTGGGCATGATCCTGCATGTTTTTCACACCCCCTTGACCCCCTCCCATCAAGGGAGGGGATCATGACACATGAGGGAACCTGTTATTTCTTACCGAAATATTTTCTGATAAATTTTAAAAAGCGTTCATTTTCTTCATCAAGACCGGGCGTTACCCGGAAATATCCGTCTTTGCCATGGATCGGGGTGATTTTTTTAAGATACAGCTTTTCCATATCCAGGCCGGCCTGCAAAATCTCCGCTGTGGTTTTGCCGGTCATGGTGGCATCGATGAGCATGAAATTTCCATGGGGCGGATAGGGTTTCAGGCCCAGTTTGAGGGCCTCGTTGTAGAAGGCATCCATCCATTTGTTGTTGTGGGCAACTTTGGCTTTGATTTCCTCGGGGTTGTCCAAGATGGCTTCGGCAGCAGCCATGGACATGAGGCTGACGTTCCAGGGCAGCAGCATCGCACTGAAGGCTTTGATCATTTCTTCGGATCCCAGCACATAACCGAAACGGATGCCGGCAAAGCCGTGAGCCTTGGAAAAAGTCGCCTGCAAAAACACATGCGGATATTTTTTAATCAGATGTGCTTTTGAGCCTCTGTCCGGGTGATAGTCCAGATAGGCCTCATCAATGCAAAGCGGGATGCCGAGCTGGCAAAACCGCTCCAGATCCTTGTCATCGATAAATATGCCGGTGGGGTTGTTGGGATTAATGATGAGGATCACTTTGGTCTTGGGGTTGATGGCCGCAATCATCGCATCCACATCATACTGGAGGTCGTCTTTGCGCAGCGGGATCGATACGACCTTGCCGCCGCAAAGTTCTGCACGGGGGGGGTATAATTCAAATGTCGGTGTCGACAGGATAATTTCGTCGCCCGGCTGAAGGAAAATCCGCATCATGCTGTCGATAATCTCCGAGCTGCCGTTACAAAGTCTGACGTTTTCAGGTTTCAGGCCGTACATGCTGCCGATTTTGGTTCTGAGTTTTTTCATGCTGTCCGGATAGCGGTTGCCCTTTTTGACCGCTTCGGCAACGGCCTTTACCACCTTGTCGGACGGCGGGATCGGGTTTTCATTCAGCATCAGCCGGCCGTGATCCGGAGTTGCCCAGGCTTTGTCCAGGATGCTGGTGTTATATTCTCTAGCCGTCAAAACCCACGGTACAAACCATTCTTTCAATGCTTTCATGTTTCATCTCTCCTTTGCTTAACGATAGCGGAACTTTTTTGATTTTACCCTAAACCGGTCATGATAAAAGTGAATCCAGGGGTGTATATTCCAAATCAAAGGCTTCGGCAACACCTTTATACGTCACTTTGCCTGCAAGGATGTTAATCCCTCTGGCGATCTCCGGGTTGTCTTTGGCCGCCTGTTTGAAACCCTTGCCGGCAATTGCAAGAGCGTAGGGCAGGGTTGCGTTGGTCAGGGCCTGGGTGGAAGTCATCGGGACGGCGCCGGGCATGTTGGTGACGCAGTAATGGATGATGCCGTCGACTTCATAGATGCTGTCATCATGGGTGGTGGGCCGGGAGGTTTCAATACACCCGCCCTGATCGATGGCCACATCCACGATGACGGAACCTTTTCTCATAATTTGGAGCATGTCGCGTGTAATCACCTTGGGGGCCTTGGCCCCCGGGAGCAGAACGGCGCCGATGACCAGGTCGGCCTCTGCCAGCCGTTTACGAATGGCCGCCGGGCTCGACATCAGCGTGAAACAATTTGCAGGCATGACATCACTCAGATAGCTCAATCGTTCCTGGTTGGTGTCAAAGAGATAAACTTTGGCACCCAATCCGCAGGCCATTTTTGCGGCATTAATTCCGACGACGCCGCCGCCGATAACGACCACCGTGCCGGGATCGACTCCCGGCACGCCGCCAAGCAGCTTGCCTTTGCCGCCGAATGTCTTTTCGAGGTACTTGGCGCCTTCCTGGATCGCCATTTTCCCGGCGACCTCACTCATCGGGGTCAGCAGCGGCAGCGATCCATTATTGCGTGCCACGGTCTCATAGGCGATGGCAACACAACCGGAATCGATCATCGCCCGGGTAAGCTCCACTGCAGCGGCAAAATGAAAATAGGTGAAGACAATCTGACCGCTGCGGATCAGGGTATATTCACCGGGAAGGGGTTCTTTCACCTTCATGACCATTTCACTGCGTTGATAGATCTCTTTGGGTGAAACGACAATCTCGGCGCCGGCGCGGGTATAGCTTTCATCCGAAAAACCGGAACCTTCACCTGCGGCGGTTTCAATTAAGACCGAATGCCCATTAAAAACAACCTGCTCCACGCCGGCGGGGGTCATGGCGACGCGGTTTTCTTTGGTTTTGATTTCTTTAAGGACACCGATAATCATAACATCCTCCTGTCTGGTTTCGGCAAATCAGGAATCCGCCAGGCACTTGCCTGCGAATTCCACCATTTCGTTGGTTGCCTTTGAAAACTGCTCTGCAGTTCTCATAAGAGCGGGGTGCGTATTGTATTCATCCCGGGAATAGCCGTCTTCAAAATAAGCACGTTCAAAATAGGGGATTTTCAGCAGTTTTTCCATGAGATCGGAGGGGATTTCTTTTAAAATCCGATCGGATTTAAAAACAATATCCTTTTGTTCGGGAAAATTCATGACCTGGTCGATATAAGACGGCGGGCAGGTCACAACGATGTCGGCACCGGTTTTTTCCTCAAGGTGCCAGATCTTGGTTGCACCGTTGACAGTCGGTCCCAATCTGAGCGAGCAGGAAAGCATTTTGCTCGGCAGGTTATTATCCTTTAAATATTTGTAGGCCTTTTTGAATATAGCCAGTTCCGCCCAGCGGACATCCGCTTCGGAAAGGTCTATCCCTTTTTCCTTGCCGAAATCCCTCAAGCCGCCTAAATCACCATATCTCGATTCCATATGCGTAATAACCGACCGCCAGCGGGACAAATCGACGTTGTTTTTCCGGGCGGTTTCCAAGCCTCTTTTTACCGTTTTGGCACAGTCCACCAGCTGGGGCAAAATAAAGGTCAGGGTATTGTTGGTTGCGATCCCTTTGGAGGTCAGGATTTCAATCACCTCATACCCTTCTTTCGTACCGGGGACCTTTATCATGACGTTCGGATTTAATTTGGCTATTGAAAGGGCCTGCTGCAACATGGCCTCCTTGTCAAATGCGCTGCGCGGATCGACCTGTCCTGAGAGAAAGCCTTCCTTGTAGCCGGTCTTTTCAAAAAGGGGTAAGTACATGTCGGAGCCGCGCTTGACTACAGCCTGATATAGTTGCCAAAAAAGGCCCTCCTTATCTATCCCCTTGTTTTTTTGAATCAACTCCTTGGCCACCTTTTCCCAGTAGGGTTCATCGTCCTGAATGGCCTGGAGCGATAAGGGGGGGTTGGTGGTTACGCCCCGAAAGAGTTGTGATTCGGGATTTTTTTCGTTATACATCCGTGCAACCTGCCGCTTCGTGATGGGGGCGTCCTGGGGGCTTGCTTTGGAGAGCAATTTTTTACACCAGTTATTGAAAATAACCGGCGACGAATCCCACCAGATTTCCATGCCCGGGCTTAATGCGACCAGTTTCTCAAATAAATTTTTTTCTTCCATTTTATCCTCCTGTAATGTGCGGTAATCTGTTCATGTTTATAGATGTATAGACAACAAAGCCGAAAAATTAATCGTTTGAAAAATGGTTTATAGGGTTTTCCCTGATATGATACCGGCCCAGCTCAACCTCGAATATATATTTGTCTCCCCGGTAGTAGGAACACAGAACTTCAACGGGGACGTTATTGGCGTCGAATGTGACGCTTTCCATAAAAATTCCGGCTGAATTTTCCGGAAGATGAAGATATTTTGCTGTTTTCCCACTTAAGTTAACGGCCTGGATGGTTTGTTCACAGCGCGCCAGTACAACATTGAAGTGTTCGGTAATCAGCCTGTACATGGAACCGGTCAGGTCCATTTCCAAGATATCCTTGAACATGCGGAAAGGAAGATAGCTTTCTTCGTAAATAAACGGGACACCGTCGCCGGTTCTCAGGCGGTGTATGGCAATGACGTTGCTGTCGGCTCCCAGGACCAGGGCGTCGGCCACATGGTGGCTGGCTGGGGTAATGCTCTTTTTTAGCAGGAGCGTCTTTTCCCTGATGCCGATATTGGCCAGGTCGTCTCTGAAACTGGAGATCTGTTTGAGTTTATGCTTCAGATGGGGCGGTGGTGATGAAGATAAAAACGTTCCCCGGCCCTTTTCTTTAGTTAATAAACCCTCGGCCGTGAGTTGCGACAACGCCTGCCGGAGGGTATTTCGGTTTACCGCGCACATTTCAGCCAGTCTGATTTCCGAGGGGAGTTTTTCACCCTTCTGGTACCTGCCGGTCAAAATCAGCTCTTTCAGCCAGGCGCTGATCTGGAGGTATTTGGGTATCGGATTGGCGGGATCGACGATTTTCACCAGATGGGTTCCTTTTTTAAACCTCGGCCGCAAGGCCGGCGGGCCGCCGGCCGGTTTTTTTAGCCACCAGATGCAGGATGCCCAGCATGACCATGACGATGACGATGATACAGGTGCACATGGCATTGGCACTGGCCGTCCAGCCGTCATTGTCGAGCATGATGATTTCAATGGCGGCCAGGTGCACGGTGGCCGACACCAGAAAGATGACGGCACTGATCGTGGTCATGGAGCGCATGAAAAAGTAAACAAAGTTCTGAAAAAAAGCCACCCGCGAAAGGGGGAAGATAATTTGAAAAAATGTCCGGAGGGTGTCCCCCCCCAGACTGATGGACGCCTCTTCGATGGACGGGTCGATATTTCTCAAATTCGAAATGCTCGATAAAATCCCCAGCGTAAAATTACAGATAATGATGTTAATGACGATAATCCAGGGGGTGCCATAAAAGAAATAATAGGGTTTATTAAAGGCCAGGATATACCCCAGGCCCATCACCAGCCCGGGGATGGCCGCCGGCATGACGGACAAAAGGTAGATGGTTTGTTTGAAAAACGATTTGCGCGTTTCCATTACATAGCCGGCTACCAGGGTTATGAAGGCGCCCACCACTCCCACGATGAGGGACACCCACACGCTGGTCCAGATGGCGGAATATCCGGCAATGGACGGAAAGCTGTAATGTCGAAGCGTCAGGGTCCAGTCATAAGGCCAGATGTTCACAAAAGAGCCCAGAACGACGGTAACGAAAATGACGATGATGGAAAATGAAACCAGGCTGCAGTAACTTGTAAATATTATCTTTTTAAATGGCCGGGAAGGGGGAATGACCGGTTTGGCGGCCCCGCTGATCATTGAAAATGTTTTGCGGGAAATATAATAGTTGAACAAAAACGCCATCATCGAAGGTACCAACAGGATAATGCTGATGGTGGCGCCCAGGTCAAAGCGATAAAGGCTGGTGACCTGGGCATAGATTTCGGTCGCCAGGACATTATAGTTACCGCCGATGACCACCGGATTTCCGAAATCCGTAATGGTTAAATTAAAGGTCAATGCGGCTGCGCTGAAGATGCCGTATTTGGCTGAAGGGAGCGTTATGCGGGTAAACACTTTAAAAGGCGAAGCCCCCAGGCTTTCGGCCGCTTCATCCAGCCGGATATCGACGGCCGCAAGTGTGGTATATAAAATCACGAACGCGTGGGGCAGGCAATACAGTACCTCTGAGACAATGATGCCGGTGGCGCCGTATATATTCCATTTCGTTTGCAGGAGGTGCGCCGTAACCAGCCCGTTGCGGCCAAAAAGGTAAATCAGCGCCAGGGCCTGAACAATCGAGGGCGCCACCAGGGGCAGCATGATGATATTTCTAAAAAACGTTTTGCCGGAAATAGTGGTGCGGGTTAAAGCGTATGCGAAAAAAAAGATAATAACGGTTACAATGCCGGTGGTGGCAAAGGACACATACAGACTGTGCCAGAGGGCGTTTAACGTATAACCGGTGGTAAAGTATTTATGAAAATTTTGAAGTGTAAAATTTGCCAGGGCAAATTCACCGCCTTTAAAAAAACTTAACTTTAAGATCGCCCCCAGCGGAAAGAGCATGAAAAAGAAAAGCAGGGCGGCAATAAAAATCGTCACGGCAGGGACAATAAACCTGTCAAATTCCATACGCCGGGCAGATAGCTCATATGTCCTTGGGCTAACCGTCTCTATCGTAGATGGTGTCATGAAATTACACTTAATCTTATGTGTAAAAAAGGTTAGTTTAATTTTCTAAAAAGTTCATTGTAAACATAAAATGCATCCGGCGGAAAATAGAGCGTAAATTTTTCACCCCGTTTCAAACCGGTTTTTTCAAACTCCTTTTCAGGTAAATCCACCAGCATTTCGTCGCCTTCCAGCAGAAATGAAATTCTTACGACCGCACCTAAAAAGTTGATAACTTCAGCCGTAACCGCTACGCAATTTGACGGGATGCATTTTTCAAGGGGTATCGTTGCGCCGACAATTTCAATGTTCTCCGGCCGGATGGCAAGGTAAAGGGTATCTCCGGCAACTTTGTCAAGGCCTGCCACCGTCAGCACCAGCTGCCCGAACTTTAATTTATCGTTTTTGCGGGTAGCGGTAATGAAGTTGGAAGTGCCGACAAAATCAGCCACAAAGCTCGTCCGGGGTTCCTTGTAAATCTGCCAGGGGGAACCGATTTGTCGAAACTCACCATCCCGCATAATGATGACCCGGTCTGCCAGCGCCAGGGCCTCTTCCTGGTCGTGGGTTACGTAAATCATCGTAATACCCAGCTCCTGTTGGAGTCTTTTAATAACGGTCCGCAAGCGGACGCGAATTTTGGCATCCAAGGCGCTTAAAGGCTCATCCAGGAGCAGGACGCCCGGTTTAATCGCCAACGCTCGGCCCAGGGCGACGCGTTGTTGCTGGCCGCCGCTCAGCTGCGAAGGATAATGGTTTTCCCAGCCGGTGAGCCCCAAAAGCTGCAGCATTTCAGAGATCCGTTCGTCAATCAGTTTTGGCGGCATTTTCCGCATTTTCAAACCGAAGGCGATATTCTGGTTGACGGTCATATTGGGGAACAACGCGTATGATTGAAAGACGATGCCAAATTCACGTTTTTGCGGGATGATGTGGTTGATTATTTTACCATCAAAAATGATATTGCCGGATGTCGCCTGCTCAAAACCGGTAATGATCCTCAGCAATGTGGTTTTGCCGCACCCGCTGGGGCCCAGAAAGCAGACAAATTCTCCCGGTTCAATTGTGAGGCTGACATTGTTCAAAGCAACCAGTGAACCAAATTTTTTAGATAAATTTTCTAATATCAGCTTTTTAGACATCGCGTGGGGTTATACTCCTTTCAGACCCTGGCAGCAATGAGAGCATATTATCCGGCTGACCGAGTACTCTCGGGAACGCCTTGATCTTTCAAGCAGTCGTCCGGACAGACTGGAAAGAACCGATGTGTTTAGTGTAATGGTGCCAATCGATTTTCTAGTGTAGATGTATATACAGGATAAATGGATAAAATCTCAGTATTTGTCAATAAAAAAAGCTATAATGGTTTCATCAACATATTCCATTTTTCGATTGAAACGGAATGATCCGGCAATGAAACGGAACATTATTTTGATTATAGTTGAAAAAACTCCACAGACCCATAAAGGCGTCCGTGGCGTTTTTATGTCGGAACAGGGTATCGTTACAATTATTTAATAAAATGTTTTTGCCAGACTTCAAGAATTTCCGTGCGGTTTTTGGACTGCCAGGGGAAATCCATCGGCGCTAGCTTGATGGTTGATAAGGCCGGCAACCCCTCAGGTCCCGGAATGCCCGGATAGGCCACGCCCAGTTTGAACTTGGCATACCCCTGCATGGCTTTTTTACTGATGGCCCAGTCCAAAAATTGCTTGGCGGACGCTTCGTTTTTCGCGCCCTTTAAGAGGGCATTGGCTTCAAGTTCGAATCCCGCGCCTTCTTCCGGCAGGACCATCGCAACCGGAAATCCCTGCTTTTTTAAGGATGAGTAGACAAAGGCAAAAGATAAGCCGATGGCATATTCGCCGGCAGCCGTTAATTTAGCTGGTTTGGAACCGCTTTTGATATACTGTCCCATGTTTTTATCCAATTCTTTCATAAAATCCCAGGCTTTGTTTTCAGCAACCGGTTTGTTTTTATAATCAGTATCCATCATCTCTAGGAGGCTGGCGATCTGTAGAAATCCCGTTCCGGAGCTGGCGGGGTTGGGCATAATCAGCTTTCCCTTGTATGCCGGGTTCAGAAGGTCTTTCCAGCCTTTGGGCATGGGGAGCTTGTCGGCTTCCATCACTTTGGTGTTGATGACAAATGCCGCAGCATACAGGTCAATGGCAGTCCAGTGACCGTTGGGATCTTTGAAGTTTGCCGGAATCTTATCCCAGCCTTTGGGTTTGTATACCTTGATCATTCCCTTGGATACAAACTCTTCCATATTGGTTACAGCCCATCCCCAGATGCAGTCCGCCTGGGGGTTGTCTTTTTCCGCCAGCATCCTGGCGCCGAGTTCACCGGTGGAGAGGCGAATCGCGTTGATTTCCAAACCCGGGAGATCTTTTTTGGCGAGTTCGATATACTCGACAACTTCTTCATTTTCGAGCGAAGTGTAGATAACAACCGAGGACTTTGCCGATGCCGTCCCCGCTAAGACAAAGCAAACTATGAAAGTACATACGAGCATCAATCCTGTCTTTTTCATAACACCTCCTCCTTGTGAATAAGTTAATGGATAGGTCTTCTTTGCCATATACTTTTTTGAAACTATTTAGAAGGTAACTATTTTCAGCATGGTCAATCCAAGAAGGATGTTGATTTAAGCCCGCTGTGGTCTTGGAGTTATTAATTTCCAATAGCGAGTAAAAGCCGGCAGCATTTAGTGGTAATTTCACACGGTATAAGCTATTTGTCAAGTGCGATATTTCAGGTGGTTGCTAGGACTCAAAATGGATTACTCTTCGGTTGAGAAGAGACCGGCCCTGATAAATTCGCGGTTTAAGCAGGCGATGTTGGTAATTGAGATTTCCTTGGGGCATTCTGCCTGGCATTCGGTTTCATTGGAGCAATTGCCGAATCCGAGTTCATCCATTTGTCGAACCATGGACAAGACGCGTCTGGCTGCCTCGGGTTTTCCCTGGGGCAGCAGGGCCAGATGGGAAACGCTGGCGCCGATGAACAGCATGGCCGATGAATTGGGGCATGCGGCCACACAGGCGCCGCAGCCGATACAGGTGGCGGCATCCATCGCCTTTTTATTTTGCTCAATGGGAACCGGGATGGTGTTGGCCTCCTGGGCGCCGCCGGTGGTCACCGAAATATAACCGCCGGCCTGGATAATTTTGTCCAATGGACTGCGATCCACCACCAGATCTTTTATGACCGGAAATGCTTTAGAACGCCAAGGTTCAATTACAATGGTCTGGCCGTCCTTAAAATGACGCATGTGCAATTGGCAAAGGGTGGTGGCCGCTACGTGGCCGTGGGGCCTGCCATTGACGACGCTGCCGCAGGCGCCGCAGATTCCTTCGCGGCAGTCGTGGTCGAACGCAATGGGGTCCCTGCCGTCAAGGGTCAATCGTTCGTTGACGACATCCAGCATTTCAAGAAAGGACATGTCCACAGAAATATCTGCGGCATCGTATGTTTCGAAACTCCCTTTAGCATCCGGCAGCTTCTGCCGCCATATTTTCAGCGTCAGGCCGATGGTCTGTGTCACTTATAACTCCTTTGGGTTAATTCCACATTTTCAAATGATAGCGGTTCCTTATGAAAAATCGGCTCTTTGTCCTCACCGCCAAACTCCCAGGCTGCTACATGACAGAGATTTTCATCATCCCTGAGGGCTTCGTTGTCTTCGGTTTGATAATTTTCGTTGAAATGACAGCCGCAGGATTCCTTTCGTGCCAAGGCATCGCTTAACATCAATTCCGAAAATTCAAAAAAGTCGGCAACCCGTCCGGCCTTTTCAAGGCTTTGGTTAAATTCTTCATTGATCCCGGGCACGATGGCATTGTCCCAAAATTCTTTCTTTAAGGAATGAACCAGCTGTTTGGCTTCGGCAAGGCCGGCGTTATTTCTGGACATGCCGCAGTATTCCCACATGATCAGTCCCAGTTCCTTGTGAAAATCATCGACCGTGCGTTTCCCCTTGATGGAAAGGAGCCGCTGTATCCGGTCTAAAGATGCCTGAGCGGCTGAGCGGAAAGCGGGATGATCGACCGTAACATCATTCAGATGAGCGCCGGCCAGATATCCTCCGAGGGTGTTGGGTATGATGAAGTAGCCGTCGGCCAGTCCCTGCATCAGTGCGCTGGCGCCCAGACGGTTGGCCCCATGGTCTGAAAAGTTGGCCTCGCCGATGGCAAAAAGGCCCGGAACCGTAGTCATGAGGTTGTAGTCCACCCACAGTCCGCCCATGGTGTAATGGACCGCGGGATATATCATCATGGGGGTTTCGTAGGGATTCTGGGCTGTAATTTTTTCATACATCTGAAAAAGATTGTCGTATTTCTGGGCGATGCTGTCTTTGCCTTCCCTTTTGATGCTGTCGGCAAAGTCGAGATAAACAGCCAGTCCGGTTTCCCCCACCCCTTTGCCCTGGTCGCATTGTTCCTTGACATTGCGGGAGGCGACATCCCTGGGGACCAGATTGCCGAAGCTGGGGTATTTCCTTTCCAAAAAATAATCCCTTTCAGACTCGGGTATCTGATGGGGCGCCCGTTTATCGCCCGGATGTTTCGGCACCCATACCCGGCCGTCGTTCCGGAGGCTTTCGCTCATCAGGGTCAGTTTGGACTGGTACTTGCCATGAACGGGTATGCAGGTGGGATGAATCTGTGTAAAACAAGGGTTGGCGAAATAGGCGCCTTTGCGAAAGGCGCGAAAGATGGTGCTCACATTGGATGCCATGGCATTGGTGGAGAGAAAATAAACATTGCCGTAACCGCCGGTGGCAAGGACGACCGCATGGGCGCTGTGGGATTCAATTTCACCGGTAATCAGGTTGCGGGCGACAACCCCCCGGGCCCTTCCGTCTATCACCACCAGCTCCAAGATGTCCCGGCGGGGATACAGGGTTACCTGCTCTGAAGCGACTTGCCGGGACAGCGCCCGGTAGGCTCCTAAAAGCAGCTGCTGACCGGTTTGGCCGCGGGAATAAAAGGTGCGTGATACCTGGGCGCCGCCAAACGATCGGTTGGTCAACAGCCCGCCATAATCTCTGGCAAAGGGGACCCCCTGGGCTACACACTGGTCGATGATATGGTTGCTGACCTGGGCCAGGCGGTAGACATTGGCCTCGCGCGAGCGAAAATCACCGCCTTTTATTGTGTCGTAGAAAAGGCGCCAGATGCTATCGCCGTCATTTTGATAATTTTTGGCGGCATTGATTCCCCCCTGGGCCGCAATGCTGTGTGCCCGGCGCGGACTGTCCTGAAGGCAGAAGGTTTTGACGTTATAGCCGAGTTCTGCCAGGGTGGCGGATGCCGAACTGCCGGCCAGACCGGTGCCCACCACAATGATGTTGAATTTTCTGCGGTTGCTCGGATTTTCAAGCTTTAATTCAAAGCGGTGTTTGTCCCATTTTTTTTCAAGGGGTCCGGCCGGTATTTTTGCATCAAGTTTCATGGGGTACCTATCAGGATATCATGGCGATAAAAATCGGAAGAGCGCCGAATCCAATGGCAACCAGCAAGCTGAATAAAATACCCAGTCCTTTGATCAGAGGGGAGTATTTGGGATGGCTGGCGCCGATGGTCTGGAAAGCGCTCCAGAACCCGTGGCTGACGTGGACAGCCGCCACTATAATTGCAGCGACATACCCGACCACATAACCGGGATTTGAAAATGTGGCGGCCACGATCTGAAAAATGGTTCGATCGGCTCTATCTACAAAATGGAAATTGAGAAGGTGGATGATGACAAAAATCAGGATGAGAACGCCGGTATAGGGCATGGTGGCGGAACCGATGGTGCGGCCGCCGGCGCTCTTTTTGACGGCGTATTTTTGGGGCCTTGCGGTCAGGTTTTCGTAAAAAAGCACCACTCCGGTGAGTACATGCACAAGACCCAGAAACAGCAAGCCGTATTCAGCCAAGGTTAAGATCGGCCCGAGGGTATGCAGTTTTTCAGAATAAGCCACAAGTGCTTCTTTGCCGCTGAAAACGGTGAAGTTGCCGGCTAAATGCATCAATAAAAACCCGCAAAAGCTTATTCCGGTAAGGGCCATCATCAGTTTTTTGCCGATTGACGTCCGGATATAACTAAAAAAACAGCTCATTTTTACCAATCTATGGATTTTTTAATAAAAAATTAAATAGTTGTCACCAGCAGGCATCATGCTGCAGCCTGCTTCCGGCGAGTTGAAACCGTCATGTTTGCCTGATGGTGATCATATCGTTTTGATTTTTGAATTGTCTAAACATAAAATGATTTGTTCTGTCAATATAATTCGAAATAATAAACATTCTAAACGAATAAATTCAAATGGTTTTATGTTATCTCGGCATGCAGCGACAAAACAGCTTCTCATCTATTTTCTTGCAGGCTTCAGGGGGCAGGTTGCGTAGTATTGAATCTGGCAATAAATCCACCCCGTGGAACACCTCCAACACTGAAAAGCAAATAACTTGACAGTGGAGCTGAATTCAGATAACTTACTAAATTTAAAGGCTACTTTGATCGGAGTTTTGACAAGCGTTTCGGACAGGCCTCATTTTATTTAACCTTTATAAACAACAATTCTGGAGTTCTGAATGGTTCCCCATGAGATAAATATCCTGGAGATGATGTTCAAGGCGGGTCTGATGGTTCAGTTTGTTTTGCTGCTGCTGCTGTTTTTTTCGATTACATCGTGGTCCATCATTTTGATCAAATATCGTTATATCCGAAGGGCTATTAAAGAATCGGCCCATTTTACTGAATTTTTCTGGCAAAGCCGTGACCTATCGGCTGCGTTTGCAAAGGCGAAGCAGCTGCCGGGAAGCCCCATTGCCAATGTGTTCCAGATCGGGTATGTGGAATTGAGGCATCTGCGGCAATCCGGCACATCAACAGGCAGAGATTCCGCGACCCTAATTAATGGTTTCAAAGGGATGGATAATGTCAAACGGGCTTTGCGGCGCTCCATTAATGAGGAAACAACTCGAATGATGCAGTTGGTCCCGTTTCTGGCCACAACCGGCAATACCACCCCCTTTATCGGGCTGTTTGGTACGGTTTGGGGTATCATGAATTCATTTCACGGGATCGGATTAAGGGGGTCGGCCAGCCTGGCCGTTGTGGCGCCGGGTATTTCCGAAGCACTCGTTGCAACGGCAGCGGGCCTTGCGGTGGCAATTCCGGCGGTTATCGCTTTTAATTACTTCATGCAAAAAATAAGAATCATAGAATCTGAGCTGCAAAGTTTTTCATCTGATTTTTTGAACATTATCGAGGGGGACTTAATCCGGGTCGAGGAGAGAAATGAATGATGACAGGCGGCGATAAGAACGGGTTGATGTCCGACATCAATGTAACCCCCTTTGTAGACGTGATGCTCGTGTTGTTGATAATATTCATGGTTACGGCCCCCATGATGTCTCAGGGCGTCAGTGTCTCCCTGCCGGAAGCCACCTCCCAGCCGCTTCCGTCGGAAACCGATCACCTCATCATTACGATCAACAAAGACAATCAGGTATTTATAAACGATTATCAGGTATCCCTTGATTTTTTGCAGGAAAAACTATCGAAAATCATTGAAAGCCGCCAAAATCAGGATGTGTATTTGCGGGCCGACAAAAACATCTCTTATGGCATGGTGGTCCGGGTTATGTCTGAGATTAAAGAAGCCGGGGTTGAAAAGCTGGGCATGGTTACGGAGCCGATACCTGCAAGCGGCATAGACCGGAAATCCGGCAAAAGGAAATAAAGAGACGGTATGCAAGGGCGTGTTTATTTACTTCTCGGGGCAGAGGGCGAACTGCGCCCACTATTGTATCCGGTTGTCATTTCCCTGATATGCCATCTGATTTTTTTTGCCTTGGTCATTTATTCTCCCAGCCACCTGTTTAGCCGAAAAATGTCACAGACAATTGTGAACGTCAGCCTGGTTGCATTGTCACAAATTCAGGCGGCTCCGGATGCAACAGGGCCTGCTTCAGGCAAAGTCGCTGCGAAACCATTGGCTGAAAAGGCGCCGCCGCCTCCTAAAGCAGCACCACTCGAAAAACCGGCCGCCCCCAAACCCAAACCGGCAGAGACGGTTTCATTATCCCCTAAAAAGTGGAGCGAAAAGACATCGCTGAAAAAAGAAACATTCAAGCCCGCCCGGGTCGTTAAGCGGGCGATTAAGCAGATTGAGGAACAGGCCGAAGCGTCACGTCCCAGCACGGTTGAGGCGGCCATCGATCGCATCCGGGGGAAAATTGGTGAAAAAGAAACGGACAACCGCCTGCCTGACAACAGGACAATGGCCGGTACAGCCGAGGCAGGCGTGGGCGTGGCGGGTCCGGGAGGAGGGGATGGAAAACCTGCTCCGGAAATACTGGTTTACCAGCAGGATATCGCATACCATATTCGCAATAACTGGGTCTATCCGGAACAATTGGCAGGGCAGCGCAAAGACCTGGAGGCCAGGCTGGTGATCAGCATTATGGCCAGCGGCGAAATCAAGGATGTCCGATTTGAAAAAAGGTCCGGCGACAGCTACCTGGATGATTCGGCCTATAAGGCTGTCTTAAAATCGAATCCACTTCCGGCGCTGCCCAAAGGGTATCAGTTTTATAACGTTATGCTGGGGTTTACGCCGGCGGGTTTGCAATGAAAACAATTTCCGGATCGTCCAATCCCGGCCGTTTGGGGCAGGAAAAGGCTAAAATAGGGGTGTCAGTTGCGTTAACCCTAAAACCGGTATATATAATGGTGAAATGAGCAGAATTCAACACATCATATCAGGCATCATGTGCGCCCTACTTCTTTTGGCATGGCCGGCGCCGGGCAGAGCGGCATATGATTACATTAATATCAGCAATCCTTTTTTAAAAAAAATACCGATTGCCGTTCCCGTATTCAAAGCTTTCAGCAAGAGTTCGGCCGAAAATAACGCAGCGAAACCGGCGGCGGACCTTTTGTCTCAAACACTTGAATACACGGGATATTTTAAAATAATCGACCGTGCCGCTTTTCTGTCCGACCCCCAGCAGCCCCATATCGACATCCCTGATATCGTTTTCAGGAACTGGACGGGGATCGGCGCAGAACTATTGATCACCGGCGGCATCCTGATCAATAACGATATGGCTGAAATGGAACTGCGTCTGTTTGATACCATCAAGGCCAAATTAATTGTCGGCAAAAGATACAAAGGCTGGGTCAAAGACCAACGCAGAATGATCCAGCGGTTTGCCAGCGATGTAATTTTTTCTCTGACAGGCGAGCAGGGTGTTTTCAGCAGCAAAATCGCATTTATTTCAAATGGCACCGGAAATAAGGAAGTATACATTTGTGATTTTGACGGCTACAACTCCCGTCAGGTGACGCACACAAATAATATCACCCTTTCGCCGGCCTGGTCTTCGGACGGAAAATGGATTGCGTATACCGCCTATACCAAGGGAAATCCCGATCTTTATATCATGTATCTGGAGGAAAAAAGGGGGGCGATCGTTTCTGAAAAAGGGCTGAACATGTCGCCGGCCTGGATGCCGAACCAATTTTCACTCGCGGCAACCCTTTCGTTTGAGGGTGATCCGGAAATATATATGTTGACCGGAAGCGGAAAAATTATTAAAAGGTTAACAAAAAGCTGGGGGATTGATGTGTCTCCTTCCTGGTCGCCGGACGGCAAGAAAATGGCCTTTGTGTCGAACCGGTCGGGAACTCCCCAGATTTATATCATGGATTTATATACCGGCCGGACCGAGCGGTTGACATTTGAAGGCGGTTATAATACATCTCCTAGCTGGTCAGCCAAAGGGGATCGGATCGCTTATGCCGGTATGCAAAAAGGACAATTTGATATTTATGTTATTACGGCCGACGGTCAGAGTCTGGTCAAACTGACCCAGGACGCAGGCGACAATGAAGCGCCGTCGTGGTCACCGGACGGGAATTTGATTGCCTTTAGTTCGACGCGGGAAGGGGCTTCAAGAATCTATGTAATGACTGCTTATGGAACAGACCAGCGTCGCCTGCTGACCCTGCCGGGTGAGCAGACAGCGCCCAATTGGTCATTGCGGATTATGAATGATTAAGTTTACGTGGATATTTAAAAGGAGGAAAAAAATGCAAAAAAAATTTTGGATAAGTTTGGCACTGTTATTAGTGATTCCCGGGCTGCTGTTTACAGCCTCATGTGCAAAAAAAACCGTAAAGTCCGAAGCGTCCGTGAGCGAGATGCCCAAGAGCGAGATGGCCAAAGAGACGGCCGCGGCCGCGGTCAAAGAGGATACCTCGGCGGCCGACAAGGCCCGCGCGGAAGCAGAAGCACTTGAAAAACAGCGAATGGAAGCTGAAAGGCTACGGAAGCTGGAGGAAGAACGCCTTAAAGCCCAGCAGCTGCGAGAAGCGCAACTTGAGCAAGAACGCCGAGAGGCAGAAATCGCAAAATACCTTGAAGAAGCCAAAAAGAATGTATTCCTGACCGAACTGGTTCAGTTTGATTTTGACAGCTCTGTCTTGACGGCGATGGCCCAGGACCGGCTGAAACGAAAGGCGGGATGGCTGAAGGAACACGAGAAAGCTTCGGTTATCATCGAGGGGCATTGCGATGAACGCGGATCCAATGAATATAACCTTGCGCTGGGATGGAGACGCGCGGAAGCCGCCAAGGCATTTCTGGTTGATCTGGGCATTTCGGCCACACGGATGTCGACCATCAGTTATGGCGAAGAACGCCCGTTTGAAAAAGGGAAAGATGAAAGCGCCTGGTCACAAAACCGGCGGGCTCATTTCGTGCTTGAGTAAGATCTATCCGATATACGCCGAGCGCGACGACGTTATGGTTTCTTTAGGGAGGCCGGCAAGCGGCAGGATGCTGCCGCTTGCCGCTCCGGTTTTAAATTGCCCGCCTACTCCGGCGGGCAATTTTTTAGGTACGAAACAGGTGAGTCATTTCTAAGAGACTGTTTTGAGGCGATCTCTATACATACGTCCAGGGCTGAATTAAAGCTCCGGCGGCGGATAAAAGGCTTTTAGCCTTGAAAAACTCAGATACTCTAAAAAAATAATAAAGACGGAAGACGGCTGCCATGAAAAAATCGGTATTTCTGATTTTGTTAGGGGGTTTTCTGTTGTCGGGTTGCGCCCTGCAGCAGGATGTCAATTCGTTAAACAATCACTTGATGGCACTTTCACAGCGAAATGACAGGCTTGAGCAGCGCACCGCCAGGCTTGAGCAGGGCATCGCAGAGCTGGACCGGCAACTCAGCGCTTTAAAACAGCGCGATTTGGAACTGGAACAGCGCAGCAGTGGGCTGCAACAGAACAGCGCCCAGGTGGCGTCCCGGATTGAAAATGTTCAAAAAACGCAGGCGGAAACCGACCAGCAACTGCGGGAGCAGCTTGCCGGTTTGCGGGTGATGCTGACGGATATTCGTCAGGAAATGCAGGCTTTGAGCGGTAAATCGGAAGTCTCCGATCATTTGTTGAAACAGAAAACAAAAGCGGCTGAAGATTTGGAAAAGAAGCTTGAAAGCCGACTGTCTTTTTTGGAAGAGCAATCGGCCCGCTATCCGGAGCGTATCAGCAGGCTGGAACAATACCTCAATCTTGAGGGCTCCCAGAAGAAATCTCTGAAAGAGGGTGTTGAGAGTCAGGTCACGAAAGAACTTTCCGATAATGAGTTATATGCCCGGGCAAAGCAGTCGTTTGATAATGGTGTATATGAAACCGCCCGGAAGGGGTTTCAGGAATTGATTGAAAAGTATCCGAAATCCAATAACGCAGACAACGCGCAGTTTTGGATCGGTGAAATTTACTATCGCGAAAAATGGTATGAAAAAGCGATTTTAGAATATCAAAAGGTGATAGAAAATTATCCCCAAGGGAATAAAATTTCCGCTGCATTACTGAAACAGGGTTTTGCATTTCTGAACATCGGCGATGAAACCAATGCCCGCCTAATTTTAAGGGAATTATTGAATAAGTATCCGGAATCCAATGAAGCCAAGGTTGCCGGCAAGAAACTCAATGAGCTTAAATAGGCATTCTATTTTAAAAGAACCCGGGACGACAAAGATTATCGGGATCGATCCAGGTGTTGCGGCTACCGGTATCGGCATTGTCAAAGGAAAAGGGCTCAAGATCTCAGGGTATTCATTCGGCAGTATCCATACTCCCAAAAACATTTCAATGGCTCACCGTCTCGATCAAATTTTTTCAAAGCTTGTTCTTGTTCTGGAGGAGGAAAAGCCGGACTTCATGGTGGTTGAGGATGTCTTTTCCCTTCTGAAATTTCCGAAGTCCGGGATCAATTTGGGAAAAGTTACCGGCGTAATTCTTCTGGCGGGGTGCCGGGCGGGTGTGCCGGTAGTTGAAATCTCAGTCCGTGAGGTCAAGCAGATTTTAACCGGAAACGGAAATGCCAATAAGGCGCAGCTGGAAAAGGCGGTCCGCCATCTTTTAAAAACAACAAATCCGATTAAGCCGGATCATGCGTCCGATGCAATCGCTTTGGCGCTTATCGGACTTTTTCGCAGCCATAAGGGGTTGGCGGGCAATGCTTAGAGGCCTTCACAAAACACCCCCTATTGCCCGATTTTGGCGTCCCCGTTGAACGGGATTTGTCAACAGGCTCAATCCCGCCGGGGCGGGGTCACCTTTCTTGAACTTAGAAAAAATTGCGCATTTTTCAAAGGCCTCGTTTAATACTATTCGGCAGCAGCGATGGTGAACTCAGATGATCGGTTATTTGGAAGGCAAACTGCTAAAAAAAGATATTGACCGGATACTGCTGCTGGCCAATCAAGTCGGGTATGAAGTGTTGCTCCCCGCAGTCGTGATGGATACCTTCATTACAAAAAAGACGGGTGATGATGTTTCGTTATATATCTATTTTCAGCAAACGGAGCGCCAACCCAAACCGGTCCTGATCGGTTTTAATCTTGAGGCCGAGAAGGAATTCTTTCAGCTTTTTATCTCTGTAGAAGACATCGGTCCCCAGAAGGCCGTCAAGGCGCTGAATATCCCCATTCGTGACATCGCCCGGGCGATTGAGGCAAAGGATGTCCAGAAATTAAACGGGCTCAAAGGGGTCGGCAAAAGAACCGCCCAGAAAATTATCGCCACCCTTGCCGGGAAGATGGACAAATTCGCCTTGATTCGAAAAACCGAGCAGCCCGAGGCGCCTGTTGCCGGGGATATCCAACAGCAGGTAATGGACGTGCTGGTTCGTCAACTGGGTCATAAAAGTGCAGATGCCAAAAATATGGTGGCAATGGCGCTGAAGCGCAACAGTGCCATCGCGACCCCTGAAGAACTCTTTGAAGAAGTCTATCGCGGTGAAATTGCATCATGACAAAGGGCAGCAGCGAGACATATTCTGGTGAAGACCTGGGGTTGCTTTCCGGAGCGTGTTTGCCGATGGATCAGGAGCCGGAAATCCTGTCCCTGCGTCCTACCCGCCTGTCGGAATATATCGGTCAGCCCGAGGTGGTTGAAACGCTTAAAATTGCCATTGAAGCAGCCAATAAACGCGGCGAACCGCCTGATCATGTCATTTTTCACGGTCCTCCCGGTTTAGGCAAGACAACCCTGGCGCATATTATTGCCAATGAAATGGGAAAACATCTCACGGTGACCTCAGGTCCGGCGCTTGATAAGGGCGGAGACTTAATTGGCATTCTAACGAACCTTGAAGACGGTCAAGTCCTGTTCATTGATGAAATCCACCGCATTCCCAAACCGGTTGAAGAATTTCTTTACCCGGCCATGGAGGATTTTGCCGTGGACTTTGTGTTTGACAAAGGCGTTCATGCCCGCAGTCACCGCTACCGGCTCAATCGTTTTGTGCTGGTGGGTGCAACGACACGGGTAGGGCTCTTATCGGCGCCGCTGCGGGATCGGTTCGGCATTTTCAGAAGTCTTGATTTCTATACCGACACGGATTTGGTAACCATTACAAAACGATCAGCCGGCCTGCTGCAAGTGGAGATTGATGACGAGGCGGCGATTGAACTGTCCAAGCGATCCCGGGGAACCCCACGGGTTGCCAACCGGCTGCTGAAGCGCGTTAGGGATTATGCCCAGGTCCGGGCCGATGGCATAATTTCACGAAAAACCGTTATCGCCGCGCTCGCCCTGGAAGGGATCGACGAACGGGGACTGACAGTCCTGGATCATCGCTATTTAAAAACAATCATTGAGTTTTATAATGGCGGCCCGGTCGGTATAGAAGCGATTGCGGCAACGCTTCAGGAAGAAACGGATACGCTGGTGGATGTTGTGGAACCCTTTCTGCTAAAGACCGGTCTGGTGATCAGAACGTCTTCAGGCCGCAAGGCATCGGAAGCGGCATACAAACATCTCGGTTTTCGGTTGCAGAAAAGGTTATTTTAGTTCTTTTTAGAGATTATTTATTCGCCCGTTTTCCCTATGTCTATTATTTCGCTCTTAACGGATTTTGGTTTTGCTGATGAATATGTCGGGGTGATGAAAGGGGTCATATTGTCCATCAATCCGGCAGCCGTCATTGTTGATATTTCGCACCGGGTTGAACCGCAAGGCATCCTTCAGGCGGCCTTCCTCGTCAAATCCGCCTATCGATTTTTTCCAGATAATACGATTCATGTTATTGTCGTTGACCCGGGAGTCGGCAGCGACCGGGCGATTCTGGCCTATGAAAAAGATAAGCACATTTTTATTGCACCCGACAATGGTGTCCTGTCGCTGTTGCTGGATGAGACGGGCGACGACAAAGTCATCCGTATTGAAAATTCAGATTATTTTTTAAAACCCGTTAGTCAGACCTTCCACGGTCGTGATATTGTCGCTCCGGTTGCCGCCTATTTGTCCAGGGGAACGGCCATAGCGGAATTCGGTCCGGAGCTGGATCTAAACGAGATTATACGGCTGCCTATCCCAAAAGCATGCATCACCGAAGCCGGTACCATTGTCGGGAGCGTCATTTCAATCGATCATTTCGGGAATTTAATTACAAATATTGATTTAAATATGCTGACACAGTATGGTATCTCCGAGAAAAAAGCGGTGATTGTCCTCGGGGATGTGACTCTGAAGGGAGTCATGCCTAATTATGTCAGTGCGAAAATCGGCCATCCCCTTGTTATTACAGGAAGTCGCGGTTATCTGGAGATTGCCGTTAACAAGGGCAGCGCCCGGGCTAAGTTCAATGTGGCCATAGGAGATACCGTCCGGATCGGATTAGATGATTGAGGAGGTTGTATTTTGGGACTGAAGTTGCGAATCAAAACCTTGGCAAGCGGGTGTTGGGTAATTCTGGTGCTGATGGTGGTTGCGGTGGTATCGGCAGCCCCGGTTAAAGAGACCAGGCTTGAAAACCTACCGGATGTGCTGATTTCCGCCAGCTCCGAAAAACCACATGAATATGCGATTATAGTGGAGACAAGCACACAGAATCTATACCTATATGCTTTTGGCGAAACAAACCGGGTAATTTTTCGCATGCCTTGCTCCACCGGCGAAGTCCGCGGGGCCAAATCCCGCGCCGGGGATAAAAAAACACCGGAAGGGGTCTATTTTTTTACCAAGGAGCACCAGAAGCGGGATCTTGCACCGATTTACGGCAGCCGGGCATTCCCGATGGATTATCCCAACCTGATGGATCAAATTTTTGAGCGCGACGGGAATTCCATCTGGATGCATGGAACCAATAAGCCTTTGAAACCAAGAGATTCAAACGGCTGTGTTGCTCTGGAAAATCGAGATATTGACAAACTGGCGAAATATATCACCTTAAACCGAACCCCGATTATTGTTGTGGACAAGCTGACGTATGTTCCCTTGCAAACATCTAATGAGCTTAAAAAAACGGTTCACGAGTTGCTGTCGCAATGGGAAGCGGCGCTTGAAAAGGGAACCTACCACGATTACCTGATGTTTTATGATGAAGCGTACCTGCCGGACATTTCCTGGTGGCCTGCCTGGTTGAAAATCAAAAAAACACAGGAATCGACCGCGCTACCCCTTAGCGTTGACTCCAAAAACATCATGATTCTCAAACATAATACGGTTTATGTCGCTTTGTTTGATCAGGTTGTAAAAACAACCGACGAAGAATTGTTTGCCGGCACCCGCAAACTTTTTCTGTCGGCCAGGGACAATCGACTTAAAATTGTCGGCGACGTTTATCAGGTTGTTTCAGACGAATCCTCAAAGGAATCCGGATCGTCCAGTCCACTGGTTGCGGCGGGGTTTGCACTCGGCAAAACCGCAAAGGTTAAAGTTGCGGCAATCCCCAAGGTGGAAAAAGAAAAGGTTAAAGTTGCGGCAATCCCCAAAGTTGAAAAAGCAACTAAAGATGATCTTGAAATTAAAGACATGGTTGCAGACTGGTTAAGCGCCTGGTCGTCAAAGGATATCAAAAGATATGGCGCCTACTATGCCAAAGATTTCAAATCCCAGGGAGGCGCCGGCCTTCAGTCCTGGCTGGATTACAAACAGGGGATCAATCAGAGATATGATTATATCAAAGTCAGTCATCATAATCTGGTTGTCAGAAATCAGAAGAATAAAAGTATTGCAACGTTTATCCAGAATTATGAGTCAAGCGGTCTGAAAACAGTGGGTACCAAACAACTTATTTTGATTCGGGAAAATGGTCAATGGAGAATATTCAGAGAGATCTGGCAAAAGAAATAGCCGCGCTGCAATCACCAAAACCGGCCCGCAAAAATAAACGCTGGACCCTCCTATTTGTGGGGGATCATGGCGAGGTCGTTACCATCAGATGGTTCAGATGGATTGTAATGGTATGGGTTTTTTTTCTGGTGTTGGCGGCTATCATCAGCGGTATCCTCTATTATCTGTATCGTCAGACCCGCAATGAAAATGTGAATTTAGAGCGATCTTTAGATACCATTCAACAGCAGATTGTCGGATTGCGCAGCGATAAAGAGGTTCTCATGGCCCGGCTTGTGGTGGCCGAAACGGATATGGAAAGGCTTCTGGCGCGGCAGGGTCCGAAGCAGGTTGAGAAAGCGCCGGGCGATCGGCCGGAAGATCGCGCTAAAAAAGAGCCCCGGTCAAATATCCAAGGCGCCCAGAAAAGAGAAGCTGCTGGTTTAGGGCAGGAAGGGAAATTGCTGGCGGGTACCCCTCCGGCCGACGCTGTTGCGCAGAAAAAAGAGCTGAAGGTATCGGTTGAAGAATTCAATGTGTTCCATGATGAGGCCAGCAGCACTTTCAGGGCTCAATTTATTTTAAGAAATGCCGGTCAGGATTCAAACATGGTTTCCGGCTATACCGCCGTCATTTTAAAAAAACCGGACACGCAACCGGATAACTGGTTAACCCTGCCAACGCTGAAACTGGATGCAGGTGTACCGGCGGGAGATAAGAAGGGCCAGTACTTTTCGATTGCCAGGTTCAAAACCGTCAGATTTATGGTTAAAAGTAAAATGGACCCCCGACAATTTAATACGGCTACGGTGTATGTGTTTGACGAAAATAAGGATTTATTGCTTGAAAAGAATTTTTCAATCAATATCCAAGAGACCGTCTTTACGCCAAACCAGTGATATTGAAAGGGCTGGTTGGTTAAAATTATGATGAAAAAAGATCGTACATATAACAGCAGATTCATTTTGGCTGCGATAATAGCATTGCTTTTATGTTTTCTGCCAGCGGGTGTTGGGGCACAAAAACGGAGTCATTCCGTATTTTTTGAAGGTTCCGATTATGAACTGCATGTCTATCGAATATACGGAAAGCATCCCGGCAAAACGCTCCTGCTCATTGGCGGGATTCAGGGAGATGAACCCGGCGGGTTTCTTTCTGCTGATCATTACGCCGACATCAGTCTTGCCAAAGGCAATTTGATCGTTGTGCCGCGGGCCAACTTTCAGTCGATCGTGTTAAATCGGCGGATAATAAATGAAGATATGAATCGCAAGTTCGCCGATGATAGAAAAAGAAACTATGAAGCCAAAATCGTGGCGATTTTAAAACAATTGATTATGGAAAGCGATTGCCTGCTGAATCTTCATGACGGCAGCGGTTTTTTTTCAGAGGTTTGGGAAAGCCCTGAAAGAAACCCGCTGCGTTACGGGCAGTCGATCATTGCGGACAGTGAAACCTATGTCAACGCTGAAACCGGTGAAACGGTTCAGCTCGGTCATATGGCAAGGTCCGTTATAGAACAGATAAACAAGCAGATCGAACCCTCTCAGCACCATTTTCGTTTCAACAATCACCGAACATCCGAAGTCAGCAGCCTCCACCGGGAACAGCGCAAATCGGCCACATATTATGCGTTATACACCGGCGGGATTCCTGCCTATGGAATTGAAACCAGCAAATCCCTTCCGCTCGAGTTGGAGGTGCGCTATCACAATCTTGCCATCAATGCCTTTATGGAATATTTTGAGATTATTCCGGAAACACCGGGAATCAAGCTGGAACCGCCTGAGCTGCGCTATCTGGTAATATCAATTAATGACACGCTGCCGGTGGTGGTCAAGGACGGGCAGACCCTGTACGTCAATGCCGGCGATACGATTATGATATCTCATATTGAAGCCAATTACGAACGCGGCCTGACGGTCGATATTATCGATTACGGCTCCATCAGCGATTTGCGAAAAAAAGTCGTCATCAAGGGACCGACTGAAATTGTCATTCGAAGGGATTATCTCTCCTGCGGCAATATACAGGTCGCGGTCGGCAATAGCCGTGAAGTTGTCACAAAGGCAAAAGGGATCGCGATTTCACGCCCCCGGCCGACGGCGCCCGCCATTTCGCAATATCAAGTTCGGATTAACGGAAAGGAACGAACTTTCCAAAACGATGAACATGTTGAAGTTGTCAAGGGGGATACCTTCGAAATTGTGGACGTCACTGTAGAATCCGGTGATGCGTCTCGGTTGCAGGTCAACTTTAAGGGATATGTGGGAAATTCCCAGAAAAACACCGGCGAAGACAGGGGGTATGTCATTGATACGGGAAAGGATCTGTGGCAGCGGTATTCCCTGGGAAAAAAAGGAAGAACTTATCAGGTTATCGTTAAATATGATGGGGAACCGATCGGGAAATTATTTGTGGACTTAAAAGACACTGCGTCCAAGTAGAGAAATTAATTCGGGAGTGATATTATTTACAGGAGAAATTATTGTGGGTGACAAATCCAAAAATTTTTCAATCATCGACAAAGGATTGACGGTTGAGGGGACGGTTTCATGCAAAGGCCAGCTGGTAATCAAGGGTACCGTAAAAGGGACTCTTGACGGCGAGATCGTTGTGATTGCCGAGGACGGGGCTGCTTATACCGATACAAAAGTCGCCAGCATGACGATCGGCGGTAAGTTTGAAGGTAAAGTTGCCGCATCTGAAGAACTGATCATACTTTCCACCGGGAAATGTTCCGGCACCGTCATATGTAAGAATCTTGTGGTGGAGGCCGGCGGGATTTTAAACGCCGAGGTCAGCTGTAAACAGTTTCAGAAAGCCGACGCTTCAAAAGCAACCGTGAGCGCATTGAAATAGAAGCGCGTTTGACAGGATAACATAATTTTTTTATAGTTTACAAAAAAGCAACTTCCGGTGATTTTAATGCCATATCTGCTCTCTTTTCAAAGGAGATAAAAGATGAAAGTCATCGAACACATCGGGACCGGTAATCTCTTCCACCAGTTGACCGATGAAGAATTAAAGCTCTTTCGCAGGCAGTTCAAAAAAGTTCTCTTTAAAGCAGGGGCATACATTTTTAAAGAGAACGATATGGGGGATACCCTCTATATTGTTGCAAAGGGTGTTGTTTTGATTACCCGGCGCATTATGGTGGATGTTGAAAAGAATATTTTTGTTGCCAATGAAGGTACGGTGTTCGGTGAATTCAGTTTCATGGATGCCGGCGAAAGATCTGCTTCCGCCCTGGTGGAACAGGATGCCGAACTTCTATCTCTGAAGCGCTCGGATTTTGATAAGTTTGCAAATAAATATCCGATTATCGGCACGAAACTGTACAATAATTTGATGTTCATTCTGGTCGAAAGGCTCCGACGCACAAATGATGCCTACCGGGATGCGGTCCGGTGGAATCTGGAACTGACCGGCTCACTGAAGCTGAATTTTCAATATCTGATAAATGAGGATGTCGATATCAGCATTGAATTGAATTCCGGCCGGGTTTTGGAAGGAAAAGTCATTCAGTTGGAAAAAAGTGAAGCCGGCCATGAAATCATTCTTTTAGACCGTGACAACAAACTGAACCTGATACCCTATCATGCCGCCGCTCTAATTTCTCTGACAAAATAGATAAGGCCCGGCCGAACAGGAGTTAGGAAATGGCATTGTGGAAAATGTTCCGGAAACCGACTTTGCTTAGCCTGTCCAAGACCTGTGGGTGAGCAGCCAAAATCGACCCGGTCGGGCTCGATAAACTTTTGGCTTCTCTGCCCCAGGTTAATAATCCCAATCTGCTGGTGGGTTATGCCGGCAGCGATGATGCCGGGATTTATCGTCTGGATAATGAAACCGCCCTGGTCTTGACGGCTGATTTTATTACACCGCCGGTAGACGATCCCTACCTGTTTGGACAGATCGCAGCCGCAAATGCCCTCGGGGATGTTTATGCCATGGGAGCTAAACCGATTGCCTGCCTGAATCTGGTTGCATTTCCGGCCAAAAAGCTCCGGCCGGATGTTTTGCAGCGGATTGTTGCCGGAGCCCTTAGCAAAATAACGGAGGCCGGGGCTGTACTTGCCGGCGGCCACAGTATCGAAGATGATGAGCCCAAGTTCGGTCTGGCGGTGACCGGGATTGTTCATCCCCAGAAATACTGGTCGAATAGTACATCCCGGCCGGGGGATGTGCTTATTTTAACCAAACCTGTCGGCAGCGGTGTTCTTTTTAATGCGAACCTGAAAAAATGGGTTTCAGCCCGGGCCATGGCGGAATGTATCACCGTCATTACGACCCTGAATAAAAGGGCGGCGGAAGTCATGACGGATTATAGCGTCCATGCCGCTACCGATGTCACCGGATTCGGTCTGGCCGGGCATAGCTTTGAAATGGCCAGGGGTTCAAAGACGAGATTTGAGATTGAAATCGAAAAAATACCCATCATGACCGATGCCCTTGCAATGTACGAAAAGGGGATGACCACCGGGGTAAACCGGTCTAACCGGGAACTGGTTGAGAACCATTTGCATTTTAGTCGGAAACTGCCGGCCTGGCATGAGGAAATTGTGTTTGATCCCCAGACCAGCGGCGGATTGTTGTTGGCCGTGCCCGAAAGCATCGGAAACCAAGTGATCACTGCGCTCCGGAGAGCGGGCGTTTCCCACGCCGCTATCATTGGAAAGGTCAGGCCGTCTAACGATTCAATTTTTCTCTCTTTTCTATAAACGGGTCGGTCGGCACGATTGGAAATGCTAAAAAGGAGATGGCTTTCGGCGATACGGTGTGTTCAGGTGATCGGCATTTTAATTAAAAATCGTTTATTTGAAAAATTGCTTGACACACACTCAGATTTTATTTAAATATCCCAGATTCTAATCTGATAGGAGCAAAAAAGTGAAAAAATATACATATTTTGCAAATGAGACCGACAACAAAGACAAGTGGTGGATTGTGGATGCCGAGAATGCAGTGCTTGGCAGACTCGCCAGTCAAATTGCCGCCCGACTGAGGGGCAAAGACAACCCCTTATTCACCCCCCATGCCGATACCGGTGACAGCGTTATCGTTATCAATGCCGATAAGGTTACGCTGACCGGCCGAAAACTTGACCTGAAAATGTATTATCGGCACAGCGGCTACACCGGCGGCCTGAAGGAAATTACCGCCAGAAAACTATTGGAGACAAAGCCGGAAGACCTTCTCCGCCATGCGGTTAAAGGGATGCTGCCCAGAAATAAACTGGGGCGCCAGCTTTTTAAAAAACTGAAAGTATATAAAGGCAATGAGCATCCGCACGATGCCCAGCAACCTGAAACATGGAATCTGAAATAGTCATTCATATATTTTTATTCTAAAGTTAACAATCGGGGTATTTCATGGATAAAGAGAACATCTATTACGCAACAGGGAGACGAAAAACGTCAATTGCCAGAACATGGCTAAAACCGGGCAAAGGTGAAATTATTATCAATAACCGGGCTGCCGATGAATACTTTAAGCTGGAGACCGCTATGGCGGCTATTATGCAACCACTTGTTCTGACAAACACACGGGATTCCTATGATATAAAAGTCACTGTATACGGGGGCGGAATCAGCGGCCAGGCCGGTGCGATCCGACATGGCATTACCCGGGCATTGGTGGCGGTCAATCCGGATTTCAGACAATCCTTGAAAAGGGCCGGTTTTGTCAAACGCGACCCCCGGGCCAAAGAACGGAAAAAATACGGCCAACGCGGCGCCCGCGCCCGATTCCAGTTCTCAAAACGATAAACTTTCTGCACACAACACACCCTTGTTATCAGACCGAAGGGAATGGCTTGACCCATTCCCTTCTTTTTTTAGGCGCATTGGGTCAAATTAAACCACGATAACGCCCTCTCTAAACCGGGTCAGCTGTTCAAGCCCCTTTTCCGTCACCACATGGGTGTTTTCAATTCCCACCACCCCTTTGCCGGGAAAAACCAGTTTGGGTTCAAGGGCGACTGTCATTCCCGCCTGCAATCTGAATTGCCGCCCTTCAGCTAAAAACGGATATTCATCCAGTTCCAGCCCGATGCCGTGTCCCACAAAACGGATCCGCTGATGGCCGCTTCCCATGAAATGGTCGGCATAGCCAAGTTGCCCGGCCCAATCGACTGCCGCCGTATAGATGTCTCCAGCCGCAACATTGGGCTTTGCCATTTTTTTTAACATGGCCTGGAGATCCAGCATGGCGGCATGGGCGGTCATCAGTTCGTCCGGGAGTCCTTTCAGCGCAAAAATGCGGGTGTGATCCGACAGGTAGCCCCGGTAGGCAAAGACATAGTCGATCAATACCGGTTCATAGGGTTTGATACGCCTGCTGCCGGATCCCTGCGCAACAGCCGGGCTCGTACCGGCTCCGCCTGTGGGGGAGGCCATATAGCTGGGAACGGCAGCGGAAGGGCCTGACATCAAATGTCCGTAAAACATTTCATTGCCCCACATCCGCATACGGATAACCCCCTGGTGGCCCAGTTTGCGCGCATACGCTTCGACTTTCCCGGCCAGTTCAATCTCCGGAATCCCTTCGCAAAGCACTTCCCTGACATGTCCGGCAACCTGATCGGATAGGTGGGCGGCTTCACGGATCAACCCTATCTCATATGGAGATTTTACGGAACGGATCATGCGGAGGTTATGGGAAAAATCGATCAGCTTGGTTTTATGAAACAGCTCCTGGTAGTAAAAAAATAAATTGGCCGGCAATACATCAAGCTCCAAACCGAGGCGATCCGGAAGAGAGTACCCTTTTTGATGCAGTACGTCCGGGATCTGCCTGGCGCTTGCAATGGGTACGATGGTGCTGACAGCGGATTCTTCCAGGGCGCGCTCAAGGCTTTTTCGGACCATCAGGATCGGGTCGCCGGATGCCGGTACAAAGAGGTGGGCCTGTTGAATGGTGCCGCTGAAATAAAACAGGTCCGTGTTTTGAATAATTAAAGCGCCATCCAGGTTATGTTGCATTAAACAGCGCTGCAGTTCTTTTAACCTGCCTTTAATCTCACTTTCGGGGGTATGGTTGGCTGAATGATTCATGCTGCCGTAACCAATCGGTTTTTAAAATTTTTGTCAAGTAAACTTTCAGCGTTTCCGGTCCAAATGCTTTAATTAAAGCATCTATATTGTCGTAGTGATGCAAAATTTATTTGATCGTTGCGTCAATGAAGCAGTTATTGCTGCGTCTGCTTTTGCTTGACAGCTTGATGGCTTTCGTTCATTCTCATCGTTATTTTATGGTTGTGTTACAGGAATGGATGCCGTTTGATAAAATCAAGGAGGTGAGAATGAGGTTCGACCGGCTGAAAGCGGTTTGGCTTTTCTTTTCTATATGTGTGCTTTATACAGCGTGGATGACCGGTTTAACTTTTAATTTTTCAGAATGTGAGATATATCCCAATTACGCGATGCTGGCGGATGGATTTGCCAACGGCCATCTTTTTATTCAAGCGGCTCCAACGGTTGATACGATGCTAAAAGATGGCAATCGCTATATCTTTCCTGGCCCGGTGCCGGCACTGGTTCGTTTGCCGGTCAGGCTTCTTTTCGGTACGGCAATTCCAACAGGCTTGATGATTGTACTGTTTTGTGCGGGTGTTGGTACATTGTTCGCTTTGATTCTGGATGAACTGGTTCCGGCAGATTCAACCCACCGCTCGTCCTTGCTTAAAAAAATGTTTATTTTGATTTATATCTTTAATGGAATCAGTTTGTATATGGTTACAATTCCTTCTATTTATAATGAATCTATCTGCGCTGCCATGTTTTTTTTAATGCTGGCCCTTCTTTTTTTAATGAAAATACATAATCACGGGTACCGCCAAAATGTGGGTACGTCCATTATGATCGGACTGTCACTTTCATTAAGCGTCGGGTGCCGTTTTTCTTATGTATATGCGGTTACCCTTATATTTGTTGTGCTTATTTTCGGGGTGTGGAAAGGTTCCTATCCGTCGGTGAAATGGGAAGTCTTGCGTTCTTTAATGATAATCGGATCGATCGGGCTGGCATCACTCTGTCTATTGTTGATGTATAATTTTGTGAGGTTCGGTAACATTTTAGATTTTGGCATGGCCTATCTGGAATCGCTGTATCAAAATTATTTTCTTAATGGCAGCTATTTCCGTTATGATCATTTTCCCTATAACATGTGGTCTCTTTTTTTTCGGGTTCCGCAGATAGTTGCGGAGTTTCCATATATACAATTACCCGCATATATTCTACAGGTTCGATCGATCGGATTAAACCCCTATTTCTTGATTAACACAAATGAACTGACAGTATCCGTTTTTTACCTGATGCCGATTTTATTGCTTGCATCCGTTCCTTGCTTCTCTCTAAAGTCATATTGGGATGACGGATTAACAAAGTTCGTAGTCCTGTTCAGTCTTGTTGCAGTCCAAATATTTTCGGTAGCGTTCACTGTAGCTTCAATCGCAAGATACTACTATGATTTTATAGCGTTGCTGCTGCTGCTGGCGTTTATGGCGACTGTCCAACTGAGATCAAAAAACAAAATATCAAACGGCATGATCGCTTTCTTAGGGGGGATCTCGCTGGTTTTAAGCTTTGCCCTACCCATGAATGCCATAACGTTCTATGCTACATTTATAGATTATCAATCACCGCTGTTAAATATTTTTTTCTAAATACAGGTGAGCCGCTTATTCGCCTTCGCCTGAATACCCTGCTGCTTGCAGCAGGGATGAAAGGCGAGGTGAACCGCGCCGAAGCTTAACTGAGCGTAGACGGGTTAAAGCTACAGCGCAATTCCGCTTTGATACCCCGCAGCTTGTCGAAGATCCCGGTTTATCGGGGCTGCGGGGAGCTTCATCCTTGCGCCTCCTTCCAGCATCGGACCAGATGTCCCTTTTCAATCTCCTGTAAATGAATCAATCCGTCCTTGCAAGGTGCATCTACCCAGGCGCAATGTTCCTGAAATTTGCAGCCGGCGGTTGGTTCCGCCGTAGTTTGGTTTTCCCTCAGGAAGGATTGGGGCTGTTTTTTTTCAACGGGCTCCACATCGGGAATTGCCGACAGCAATGACAGGGTATAGGGGTGGCGGGGGTTTGCAAAGAGCCTTTCAGCCGGGGCGTGTTCCATAATGTGACCCTTGTACATGACGGAGACCGTATTGCACAGATAACCGACGACATTCAGGTCGTGTGAAATAAAAAGATAGCTCAGCCCCAGCTTTTCCTGTAAATCTTTCAGCAGGTTGATAATCTGGGCCTGGATGGAAACGTCCAGGGCTGAGATCGGTTCATCACAGAGAATCAAAGACGGTTCGACGCTCAGCGCACGGGCGATGCCGATGCGCTGGCGCTGTCCCCCGCTGAATTCGTGGGGATAACGGTCGGCGCTATCCGGAGAAAGTCCCACCATTTCAAGCAAAGATGCCAGACGGTCCTTGCGCGCCCGGCCGTTCGGTATGCCGGCGATGCGAAGCCCTTCTTCAATGGAGGCGCCGATGGCCATACGGGGATTGAGCGAACCGTAGGGGTCCTGAAAAACAATCTGCATTTCTTTTCGCACCGGCTTCATTTCTTTCTCAGACAACCCGGTGATATCCTGATCCCGGAACAGAATATTCCCGCTGTCAGGCTGGAGCAGTTTGAGGATCAGTCGGGCGATGGTGGACTTTCCGCAGCCGCTTTCACCCACAAGTCCAAGGGTTTGGCCCTTTTCGATCTCAAGGTCGACGCCGTCCACCGCCTTGACCCAGCCGCTGGTGCGCTGCAAAAAGCCCCTGCGGACGGGAAAATATTTTTTAAGTCCTTTTACCTGCAAGAGGGGATGATGGTTTGTGTTCATTGTCGAATCTGAATTCATTTTAGAATTGTTTAATATTTTACCCTGAAAAAAAGTTCTCATAAATTTTCACGGAGGGTTCGGGATTTATCCTGTTTCATGTTTGCGTCCAAATAAAACCGGGCAGCGTGCCAGATGCCCATGGCCGTAATTGCACAACTCCGGAAATTGCGTCCGGCAACTCTCGATGGCGTCGGGACACCGGGGATGGAATGGGCAGCCGAGGGGTTTGTGGGCCGGATCGGGTACGGCGCCCGGAATACTGTATAGCCTTTTGCCCCGTTTTGCGCGGGTGGGCAGCGACGCCAGCAGTCCCCGGGTATAGGGGTGTTGTGCCCCGCTGAAAATATGGACGGCTTTTCCCTGCTCCACGATGATGCCCGCATACATGACATAAACGCGGTGGGCGATGTTTGCCACAACGCCGAGGTCATGGGTGATGTAGAGAACCGACAGGGCGCGTTTTTTTTGGAGCGACTTAAACAACTGCAGAATCTGGGACTGTACCGTCACATCCAGGGCCGTTGTGGGCTCATCGGCGATGATCAGGTCCGGATCGCAGGCCAGGGCCATGGCAATCATCACCCGCTGGCGCTGCCCGCCGCTGAGCTGGTGGGGATAGTCATTGAGACGTTCTGCGGCCGAAGAGATGCCGACATCCTTAAGCAGCTGAATGCAGCGCTCCTGCAGCGGTTCGCCTTCGATATGTTTATGGATCTGAATGGCCTCACCGATTTGATCTTCAATGGTGAAAACAGGGTTTAGCGAGGTCAACGGTTCCTGGAACACCATGGCGATATGATTGCCGCGAATTTTTTGAAAATCGCTTTCGCTTAGGTCGAGGAGATTGTTATCTTTGAAAAGGATTTTCCCGCCGGCAATCCGACCGGGTGGAATTGAAATAAGGCCGAGGATGCTGAGGGCGGTAACCGTTTTGCCGCAGCCGGACTCGCCCACCAGGCAGACCATCTCTTTCGGACGGACCTCAAAACTGACACCGTCGACGGCACGGGCAGTCTCAAAGTCTCCCTGAAAGTAGACTTTTAAATCCTGGACGGAAATTAAAGGGTGATCGTTGTGTTCCATTTCAGTGGCGCTCCCTCAGTTTCGGGTTCAGCGCATCCCTTAACCCCTCGCCGAAAAGGTTAAAAGAAAGCACCACAACCAAAATGGAAATTCCCGGAATGAAGGTCAGCCAGGGGGCATCAAAGATAAACCGCTTGCCGTCCGAAATGATGTTTCCCCAGGTGGCATGGGGCGGGGGCACGCCGAAGCCCAGAAAGCTCAATCCGGCTTCCGTTAAAATTGCGGAGGCAATGCCAATGGTGGCCGAGACCAGGACCGGTGCAATCGCATTGGGCATCATGTGCCGGAAGATGATACGGAGGTTGCCGACCCCCAGCGCCCTTGCGGCCGCCACAAAATCCTGCTCCCGCAAAGAAAGAAACTCCGCCCGGACAAAGCGGGTTGCGCCCATCCAGCTGGTCAGCCCGATGACAATCATGATATTGTAGATACTGGCGGGGAGAAGCGCTACCACCGTGAGTATCAGGAAAAAACTGGGAAAACAGATCATGATGTCGACAATGCGCATGATCAGCGTGTCGACACTGAAGGCGTTGATCTCAAAAAAACCGGTTCCGGCGCGTCTGGCGCGGTTCTTTGCGATTTTTTTTATCCGAACGGTATACAGGAGGAAAACCGCCGTCAGAATAAAGAAAAGGAAACCCGTCAGGGCCCAACCCGAAGTCATGAAGGCGATTCCCGCAACCATGAGGCCACTTATCAGGATGTGGTCCATTTTCAGCAGAATCTGTCCAAAATACCCCGCAATTCCCCCCATGAAGATGCCGATGAAAACCGATATGCCGACAGCCACAAACCCGACGGTCAGGGAAACCCAGGAACCTTGAAGCATACGGGCAAAAACATCACGGCCCAGATCATCGGTGCCGAAAAAATAGATGCCCAGGCGCGGTACTTCGGCCGGCAGCAGAGAATCTAAATTGGCTTTGGCCATGGGCGGTCGCAATTTTTCCTGAAGCCGAATCTGGGCGGGGTCGAAAACCGGATTCTGGCCGGACGTAAGGAATAGTCCGGCCAGGGCGGCGGCAAAGAAGAGAATGAAAATAATCAGGCCGGCGATGGCAAGCCTGTTCTTTTTAAAAAGCACCCAGAATTCTTCCAACCGGCTTCGTTTCGGTGTCAGCGCTTTTTCCAGGCGGGTTTCCCGGGCCGGTTTGTTTTGTTCAGTGTTTTTCATAACCGAATCCTCGGATCAACCAGCATGTACATCAGGTCTGAAATAAAAGTTCCCAAAAGCACGAGAACGGCTGAAACAAAGTTGACCGTCAAAATCACCGGATAATCCCTGGCAAGGATGGCTTCATAGGCCATCCGACCCATCCCGGGCCAGGAGAAAATAGATTCAATGATAACCGAACCGCCGATCAGGCCCGGCAGGATCAGGCCGAACATGGTTACAAAAGGGAGCAGGGCGTTTCGCAGGGCGTGCTTATAATGGACCTGATCCGGCGGCAGCCCTTTGGCCCTGGCGGTGCGCACATAATCCTGTCCTTCGACTTCAAGCATCTGACTGCGGACGTACCTTGAAAGCACCGCGATGCCGCCGGTAGCGCCCAGTACGGAAGGGAGCAGCAGGTGCCAGATTCTGTCCATGATCACATTGGGCCAGGCAGCATTGGCGACGCCGAATGTTTCCATGCCGATAACGGGAACCTGGAATCGGGTGACCACAAGGATGATCAGGATATAGGCGAAGAAAAAACCGGGAATCGAAATCAGCAGATAGGAAAGAAAGGTCGTCGTGCGGTCGTACAGACGGCCTCTATAGATGGCCGATCGAATGCCGGCTGGAAAAGAAAGGGTCCATGTCAAGATTGTCCCCACGATAAACAGGGGCAAACTGTTCAGAAAGCGTTCCCAGATTTTAGCGAGGACCGATTGGTTGTCCTTCCACGATACGGTCCGGCCGGTCAAAAGATCCCGGTAAAAATAGACATATTGGACATAGAGGGGCTTGTCCAGATGGAACGCCTGGCGAAACCGTTCCACCATTTCCGGTGTAAACTTCGGATTTAAAGGGTCTACCTGGCTGGGCTTGCCGGGCGCCAGATGAATAATCAAAAATGAAACGATGGAGACAAAAAACAACGTTATTATTTTCTGTATAAAACTTCTACCGATAAATGAAATCATAATGATGTTCCGAACTAAATTTGATAAGAATTTTTCTTCGCCCGAATATTCGGGGAAAGGTTCACGGTTCAGGGTTCAGGGTTCACGGTTCACGGTTTAAAAACTATCTTTTAAATTCTTCCCGGTTACGGGTCCCAAAATCCTATCCCCGACAACTGATTCCTGATTCCCGATCCCCATCGTTGTTCCTTCAGCCTCCGGCCTGTCTGCCTTCGGTCTTTCTTTCTGATCCCTGACCCCTGTTCCCTCATTTCCCTTTATCCGTCGACGGCGAATCGGGGCGCCTCCGGCAGCTTGATCCATTTGTTGAAATAAAAGGTATAGTCGCCGGTCTTGGTCGGTCGTATTTTTCTGTATGCGGCACTGCTGTCGGCATTCGTTTCTTTGATGACGATTCGCCGGTCCAGGACCGCAGACCATTTGTTTACATAGAGGAACGTGTATGGCTGTTGATCGGCAATAATTTGATGCAGGCGGTGGGTATATTCCACCTGCTTTTGAAAATTATATTCCTGTCGGATCTTGATAATGAGATCATCGGCCTCCGGATTGTTAAATCCCACAAAATTAAGCTGATATGGGCCGGTCTGGCTGGAATGCCAGATCTGATAAAGGTCCGGATCGATACCCATCCGCCAGCCTAAGATAATGGCGTCAAAATCCAGTTTGTGAACCCGCTCCTGGATAAATACCGACCACTCCAGCAGATCCGTGCGGACATCGATGCCGATTTTTTTCCAGCTATCCTGCGCGACGGCCAGTACGGCTTTGCGCAACTCGTTACCGCTGTTGGTGATAAGGGTAAACTGGAACCTTTTGCCGTCCTTTTCCAGCCAGCCTTCGCTGTTTTTATTCCAGCCGGCGGCCTTCAGAAGGGCCAGGGCGCCTTCCGGATCATAAGGAACCGGAGCGATTCTCTGGTCGTAGTATTCAGTCTGTTTGACAAATGGACCGGTAATGCGTTCCCCTTGATCGTACAGCACAAACCGAATGATTTTTTCGGTATCGATGGCCATGCCTAAGGCTCGCCGAACCCTGATATCGTTAAAGGGTTCGCGCCGCAGGTTATATCCGATATATGAGTAGCCGAAGGAAGTGCCGGAAAAGCTTTGAAAACGCGGATCCGCTTTCAGGCGGTTGACCTGGTGGGGTTCCACCGCATAACTGTCCACCGTTCCGGCGTAAAATTCCATCTCCTGGGTCAGCAGGTCGGGGATTACCCGGTAGATGTATTCCTTATAGTGGGGCGATCCTTCCCAGTATCCTTCAAATCGGTCCAGGGCGATATATTGGTCCGACTTCCACTCTCGAAACCTGAAAGGGCCGCTGCCGATGGGGCGGCGGTTAAAATTGCTCTGCCGCAAAGAAAAGGCGTTCGGGTCCTTGCCGAGCCGGACGGCTTCCCGGCGCAGAGCTTCGGGGTTCAGCAAATGTTCCGGCAGGATTCCCATGGCCCAGGTGCCGATCGCCGGTGAATACAGGCGCTTGTATACGATTTTTATTGACAATGGGTCGATGACCTCAACCGCTTTGATCGGTTCATAGTCGGAAATTCGCGGTGAAAGATTCTTTGCATCCATGATCGCCTCATAAGTGAACTTGACGTCATGGGCATCCAGGGTATGACCGTCCTGAAATTTTACCCCCGGTCTCAGGTGAAAAACCAGAATCGGGTTATGTTCGGTGGCGGGTAAAATTTCTCTGGCGTATAGGGAGCGTTTTTCCGGAGGGACGCGAGGGCTTGGTTCTACAAATCTCTCAGCGGGAAAAGAATCGAAATAGTTTTGGCCGAGAAGGTGGCGTAGATTTTGAAAAAGATGCTGATCTACCCGGTTGAGTGTGAGTTCTATCCGGGCAGGGGCATTTACCCCGATTGAAAAAACGGCCGCAGGGGCATTTGGGTCCGCGCTTTTTTCGGTTTTGGTGACACTGAACTGAGTCGGCGGCAATACACGGATGTCGGTAATATAGCCCAAAGACTCTGCCAGTTCGGTTTGCAGCCTGCTTTTATCTTTCCGGGCGGCTTTAATTAGACTTGCAACCGCTTCAGGACCTGCTTTCCCGAACCCGGGGATGTCGGCGAATTCATTTACGTAAAAGAAAGCGGTCTGATAAATTTCCCAGCTGTGAGCCAGACGGCCCCTGAAGCGCAGCTCCTCATCGCGGTCAATCAGACCTTCAAACACCATGCTTTCGATGGTGCTGCTGGCCGTGTCTGAAGAGAGAATCGGATTCAGCAGGCTGGCATCACCAATAGAGGCCGTTATGTAGATATTGAGGCGGTCGGGATTTCCCCTGGTTTGCTGGTCATAGGTGGGCACCCAGAAGTAGGACTGCAGCAGGACGATTATGAGCACTACCGGCGCCAGGATGAGGATTTTTTTGATGCGCATGGTCTAAGTCCATCCCCGTTACTTTGCCGGCGATTCACCGTCTGGCTGAGGGGGGTGCGGTTCGGCCGGCACATGAACCGGCCTGTCGGGCTGCTCTAAATTTTTTTCCTGGAGGGCTGCCATTAATTCTTTAATGGATTGGGTTTTCATGTTGACCAGATCGGTTTGGGCCTCATTTAACTTCAGAGCTCCGGCTTTTTCCATATATTCCAAAGCCTTTTTGAAGTCCCCAAGGGTCCCTTTGCTGGCTGCCACGTCCGCTTTATAGAGATAAATTATCATATCGATGGTGTTCAACCGATTGAATGCGGCCTTGCGCATTTCATCCGAAATGCCATAGGGCAGCGCCATTTTCAGGTAGAGCTTAATACCGCTGATGTCGGGCATACCGGGGGCTTCCAAAAGCATATCCGCCCTGTCGATATAATAGTTGAATGCAATGACGTTAATGTCGTTTTCACTGTAAACGTCTTTGACTGCCGGTGGGGGCTGGGCCCCCGGCAGGATCAGGAGTCTCTCCATGCCCATGGGGGCGAACCGGCCTTGCCAGACTTCAACCGCGCCGTTTGCAGCCTTGAGATAATAATTGGCGCGGTTTGAAGCGCTGGCGGCAATCACAACCGCCATCAGAATGATAACCCCGACGATAAGAACCGGCACCATCCTGCCCAAGGGATTCAGCCGATCGGTACAGGCACCGGTTTCAGGAGTCTTCATCAATGGAAGGGTTTTTTTTTCAGAGCCCCCGGTTGTGGGCATCGGAAGCCGGGATTCTTGCCCGCAAGTGTCTGTTGTTTCATGATTTTTATTTGAAGTGGATTTCGGCAATCTGTTTTGTTCCTTATTCGATGATATAAAATCAAGCCCTGCTTGTAAATACCTTTTTTCCGGGCTCTAAATCAGTCCTTGTCCGCAAAGAAGTTGAAAAATTGCTCCATGATAAAGCTGACGGTTTCAGCGTTTACATGAAAATTTTCTTTTCCGGTTGCAAACAATGTCTGGCCGGTCATGGGTCGATAAATGGCCGCCATCTCAAATGCAGGGAAGTAGAATACATTTTCGTGGCGCGCCGCAAATTCATCAGCAGCCGCCCGCAGAGTCGATTTCGAATTGCAGCTGGCGCTGATAACATCCAGATCATTACGAAAAGTAGCCCAAAGGTGAACCGGCGAAACCGTTACCAGTATCTGGCAGTCGGGGTTGTGTTCGGCCATGATTTTATGGATGCGTTCCAGGTTTTCGAGATTCTCCTGGTACCGGCTCACCTTGAAACGGTACCGGCTCATGTCGCCGCCTTCATTCACATAAGGTCCGGAGGGGAGGCAAATGACCGAACCATCGGCCTTATCTTGCCAGACTTCAGTCAGACCCAGCGTTAAAATCAATAATTCCGCCTTCTGGAGTGCTCGCCGGGAATGAATGCGATGCTGCGCAAAGTCGGCTTCGGCCTTTTCAAGGGTGTCATACAGGATGATCCTGCGAAAAGGGTCCTGGATCTGGTTTGTTTCCGGCGAACGCCACCAACGAAGATCGGGCTGCCACTCTTCAAAGGTGTATTCGAATATCTGCCGGATCGAAAAGGAGTTGTAAATCCTTTCCCATGCGGCGCTGGCATGAACAGCAGCGGGATGATGGGTTTCTTCGGTGATATAGTTGTATCCTTTGCTGATGAGCACTTTGCGGATTTCCCTGGCAAAACAGGAACCCATGGAAGCAATCGGCGTCGTGGGGGATATCTTAAGGCCAGCGTTGCCGGGGGTGGGGTAGCGGCCATCGGCAGGCGGATTGTGGTATGAGCCCGGCCATACCTGCCATGACTCAAATTTGTGAATCGGGTGAACCTTTGAACGCGCCATTGGATTCCTCGCCATTTTAACATTTTGTTTTTGTTTATAGATCATCAAACCATTTGGAGATGGTCCAAAAATAATACACCTTCAGCCGAATCTCAAGGTTAACTGAAGATCGCCGAGATTTAAAAAGGCCAGAAAACAGGGATCAGCAGGGTCCCCATGACGATAACCAGCAGGTTCAATGGGATACCGAGCTTCAAGTAGTCGCTGAAGCGATAATTCCCCGGGCCGTATACCAGTAAATTGGTCTGGTAACCGATGGGGGATGCAAAACAGGCGCTGGCCCCGAAACATACGGCAATGATGAACGGTTTTGGGTTTACGCCCAGAGACAGGGCGGTGGAGACGGCAACGGGCAGCAGCAGTACGGCCGTGGCGTTATTGCTAAGGATTTGCGTGCCGATGCTGGTGAGCAGAATGATGCCCCCCAAGACTACAGCGGGGCTGGATCCCTTGAAAAGGCTTAAAAAGCCCTGAGCATAAAATTGGGAGGCGCCCGTTTTTTCCATGGCGGCCCCCAGGGCGATCGTTCCCACAATCAGAAGCAATACATCCCCTTGGAGGGCCCGGTAGGAGTCCCGCAGCTGCAGGCAACCGGTTAAAACCATCAGGAAAACACCGGTCAGGGCGCAGACCATGATATCGGCCAGCCCGGTGGTTGCGGCAACCACCAGTGCGGCGAAGATAGCGGCAGCCCAGCGGGCTTTCTTTTTATGAACAATCTCGTGATGAACATCTTCAATAATAATAAAATCCGTTCCCGTGCGGAGCTGGTCCAGTTTGTCCTTGGAACATCGCGCCAGAATAATATCACCGATTCTTAAGTTGACCGCCCCGACCTTCTGGGCGCTGTAATGAACCCGCCGTCTTTTGATGGCGATGATATGGGTATTGGGGTCGCCCCGGAGGTGGGTATCCAGCAGCCGTTCGCCCAGCAACGAGGATTGAGGCGGAATGATGAGTTCGACGATGAGCGCGTCCTCCTCGTTGACGCTGAAGTTAAGTCCCTCGTCCGTGTGCGGCAGTTCAGCCACCCGGTCATTCAGAATGGCTACCAGGTCGGTTGCCGAGCCCTTCACCAGCAGAAGATCACCAGCGGCAATGCTGGGGCTATCACGGTCCGGCAGGAAAATATGCGGTCCCCGTATTGTTTCAAAAGGTTCGAGAGAGGGATAATTTTCGGCAAAAAAGGCTTTCGGGTCTCGGCCGATCAACCGGCTGTCAGCCGGCACCTCCAGTTCCGCAAGGTAGCGCCTGTCTTTGCGGTCTTCAAGCTCGCAGGTCGGGGCGGTATGGCCCGGCATCAGCAGGGGGGCGCCGAAATAAATAATGATCAGGCCGATGATTGCTATGGGGATGCCGATGGAAGACAGTTCAAACATCTCAATTTTACCATAGCCGTACATGGCGCTCAGGTCGCTGACAATGATATTGGTGGAGGTGCCGATGAGCGTACAGGTCCCGGCAAGGATCGATGCATAGGAAATCGGTATTAAAAACTTTGAGGGGCTGAGATTGTATTCGCAGCTGAGGCTTAAAATGATAGGGATGAAAAGTACCACGACGGGCGTGTTGTTGATAAAAGCAGACGCCAGCGCAACAATCAGAAGGGTTATGATCATGGCAAGCCTCGGTTTCCCCTTGGAAAACGCGATAAAATGCTGGCCGATAAAGCCGACGGCGCCGGTGCGGATCATCCCCCGGCTGATCAGAAACATGGCCCCCACTGTTATGACGGCCGGATTGGCAAAACCGAGAACGGCCTGGAGGGGCGGCAGCAGCCGCGTAACCATCAAAACGACGATAATGCCGATTGAGGTGACGTCAACAGGCAGTTTTTCCGTGATCAGCAGATAAATAACAATGACCAATATGATAGAAACCAACCAGATTGACATAAGTGTACCCTGGAAAATCAGCATTGGATGAAAGGATCGAGGGTCGTTTGCCCTATTGTATTTTACTTGCATGGTTTATAGCACAACGGATGATCCATGGTAAAATAAAAAAGTTCAACCTGTCATGTTTTTTTAGCCCCAGGAGGGTAAAGAATTGAAATAGCGTTAAAGCTGTGCCTATTATAATCTGTTTACAGTGCAAAAGGTTAAGATAGAAAGCGCACAAAATTGCCGGAAGATTGCCTGGGATTCAGGTATATGACTTATGGATATTTATAACGGTTATCGGTTTTGCCCGCGCTGCGGCGGGCAATTCCTCTTAAAGCGGGTTAAGCCGGGAGAGCCCAAGCGCCTGGTATGTGCTTCCTGTGAATTTATTTTTTATTTGGATCCGAAGATTGCCGCCTGCGCCATTGTGGAAATTGAAGCGCAAATCGTGTTGCTCCAGAGGGGGATTCCACCTGAATTCGGAAAATGGGTGATTCCGGGGGGCTTTGTCGACCTGGGAGAGCCTGTACCGGTTGCGGCTGTGCGGGAAACATGGGAAGAA
>JARGFK010000025.1 GCA_029211065.1 Desulfobacterales bacterium | reverse complement strand
AGGCTTTCTTATATTCCCGGAATTGTCAAACTCTGGGAGTCCTCCGGCATAGCCGGAGGTTTACCTAAGGGAAATTATTTGACGGAAGCGCAGGCAAACCTCACTTTACGGGCTGCTGACAGATCGAAAAAATGACTTTTTCCAAAATCAATCGGGGATTCTTCGGGGTGGACTTCATCTGCAGGTCTGCGTCGGAAAGTGTTTCCATGGCAGCCTGAAGTTCGCGCAGACTAAACCCGTGGGCCCTCTGGGCCATTTGAAAAACAGGATAGGGATTCTGCGGATTTTTAACGATGCCGAGATCGGTTTTGGTCTTATCTTTCTTTTTAGACGGTTTAGCGGCTTCATCCGGTTCGGCAGCCGCCGTCATTCTGTCCCACTCGTCCAGCCGGTCTAAGTTATCTTTGTCGTAAAGCTGCATGGCGGGCATGACCGCGTCCCGGAAACGCTGATAGTTCGTTTTCGGCCCTTGCCAGCTTTTGCCGTGGGGGCTTTCCATGAAGTCCCGGATTACCAGGAGTTTTCGGACTTGATTGGATATGGCGGCCAGTATCTGCAGCGGATGAAAATTATCCGACAGCAGCGAGTCGAGAAAAAAAATCGCATCCAATATGTTTCGTTCAGCCACGGAATTCGTCAATTCATAAAGGGGATCTTTCTTGGTGCGATCAAGAATTTGTTTAACATCGTCGCTGCTGATTTCAGTCCGGTCGCCCACGAAGCTGATGAGTTTTTCAAGATTGCTGGTAAACGTCCGCAGATCAAAACCGGTCATTTCAACCAGACAATCGAAGGCTTCTTTTTGGATGGTTTTGCCGGCGCGGGTCAAAAATACCCGCAGCTGATCGTTGAGGACCTCTCTCTGGGCTGTTTTATCAGCGCGGCGGTCTCCCTTGGGGACGGAACAATTGACCACGGTCCCGACTTTAAGAATAGACTTATAGAGGGTGCGCCGCTTGTCAACCATATCGGTGGTAACAACCAGATGGTTTCCCCGGGGAAGCCCTTTTTCAATGGCGCGCTGCAATAAATCGGCATTATCCAGTGCCGGGGGAATCATCAACCGGGTCTCCATACAATTATCTATTATTTTTTCCAGCCAGGCATCGTCTCCGAAAATGCCGGCATCATATTTCAATCGCACTTTACGATTCGCCTTGTCGGCCAAATCCTCATACGTCAAGTTCAATTTACCCATCAGGCTGAGGATATACTTTGAAGCCTTCTTGATATCGTTGCTGTCATAAGCGGTTCTGGCTTTTTCGAAAAAGGCGGCAATGTCAAGACTGGAATAGAATATTTTAGCGTCTTTGAGGGCGACAACCCTGGGGCCTGACAAAAGCGAATATGTGTTTATGCGTTCAATAATGTCGTGGATATTCTCATTGTTGTCGTCCATCGCCTCGTAGTTCAGTCGCTTTTCAGATGAGGTAAAAATCCTATCTAAAAATTCTTCCAAGGCGGTTTTATAGAGAAACTCCTCACCCCAAAAAAGATACACGGGCGCCGGTTCTTTTTTTTCAAGCGTGTTCAGATGCTGCGTTAAATTTTTATAATCAATCTCGGGCATGATACTGAAAGCTGTCGGCAGGATGGGTTAATCCGGTATTTTATTAAAAATAAGATGGTAAACAAAAATGGCCATGCCCACTGAAATCGCGCTGTCGGCCACATTAAAGGCGGGCCAGTGATGTTTTCCCAGATAAAAATCTAAAAAATCAACGACCTTTTCAAAGCGGATCCGGTCAATCAGGTTGCCGACCGCCCCGCCGATGATAAGTGCAAAAGCGCTGGCCAGCAGTGAATGCGTATGGGGGATTTTCCGGTACAGGATAAAAATAAAGCAAATGGCCATGGAGGAAGCGCCCAGAAAAAAAACATGGCGCAGGATTGAAGGCTGGCCTGCCAGGAATCCGAATGCGCCACCCGGATTAAAAATAAACGTGATATCAAAAAAACCGGGAATGACGGGAATTGAATGGTGAAGCGACATACTGTTTAATATGACCGCTTTGCTGAGCTGATCGACTAGGACGACCAGACCGGCAATCGTCACCAGCCTGTTATATTTTCTGCTCCTAAAGGGAATTTTCCAATCCATGGAATCTTAAGTTTATCTGTTGCGCTGTTAAGCTGATGACGATTAAAAGTTACAATTGGGCAATCACGGACTGGCACCTATCGCAAATGGCAGGGCTCTCGGCATTGCCCCCGACCGTTGTGTCATGGACCCAGCAGCGCTCACATTTTTTACCCGTTGCCGGTGCAACCAGCACGGTCAACCCCGCCAGGTTGCTGCTGCGGAAGGTGCCGCCGAAATCCTTTTGTTTTTCCAGGCCGGCCTCGGAAACAATAAAAATGGATCGCAAATCATCCCTGTAGGGTTGCAGCAGACGCAACAACTTATCATCGACATAGAGGGTTACGGATGCATCCAGCGAATGACCGATCCGTTTGGCGGCTCTGGCTTCCTCAAGGGATTTGGTGACTTCCGCGCGGATTTCAAGGATCATCTCCCACTTTTCAGCCAGTTCCTTATGGGTAAATTCCGCATTGACACTGGGAAGTCCGGCCAGATGAACGCTTTCCTCTTTTAGTTTTACGGCCGGCATGTATTGCCAGACTTCCTCGGCGGTAAAGGGCAGCACCGGCGCCATCAACCGGACCATTGCATCCAGAATCAGATGGATTACTGTTTGGGCGCTTTTCCTGGCTGTTGAGTTCGGCACCGACGTATAAAGCCGATCCTTGAGGACATCCAGATAAAAAGCGGAGAGGTCAACACTGCAGTAATTGTGGAGGGCATGGTAAATAACATGAAAATCGAATGTTTCATATGCTTTCAGGTTTTTTGCAACTAATTCCTGCAGTTTATGAAGTACGAATCTGTCGATGTCGGGCATCAGGTCATATTTTACCGGATCCGAGTCCGGGTTGAAATCTTCAAGGTTGCCCAGCAGGAAACGGCAGGTATTTCTGATCCTGCGATAAGCGTCGCTGAGTTGGCTTAAAATTTTATCTGAAATACGGATATCGTCACGGTAATCCGATGCAGACACCCACAGCCGGAGAATTTCAGCGCCATATTTATCAATAACCGCTTTGGGCGCCACCACGTTTCCCAGGGATTTGGACATTTTTTTCCCGTCTGCATCCACCACAAACCCATGGGTCAACACCGACCGGTAAGGCGCCTTGTCCCGGGTGCCCACAGCGGTTAACAGCGAGCTGTGAAACCATCCCCGGTGCTGGTCGCTTCCTTCCAGATAGAGATCGGCCGGCCAGTTTAAATACGGTCGCTGCTCAAGAACGGCGGCGTGGCTGACACCGGAGTCAAACCAGACATCCAGGATATCGTTTTCTTTTATAAAAACGCAGCCGCCGCAGTCCTTGCAGACTGCATCCTTTGGCAAAAATGCGTCCGCATCTTTTTCGAACCAGATATCGGCGCCGTGGGCTTTAAACAGGTCGTAGATGCTGTCGGCGATCTCCGGTGTCATATAGAGCGATTCACACGCTTTACAATAAAACACCGTAATGGGAACGCCCCAGGCCCGCTGGCGGGAAACACACCAGTCCGGCCGGTTTTCGATCATCCCGTAAATCCGCTCGCGGCCCCATTGGGGGATCCAGCGGACCGTGTCGATGGCTTCCAGCGATTTCTGACGCAGCCCCGTCTTGTCCATGGATATGAACCATTGGGGCGTCGCACGAAAAATCACCGGTTCCTTGCAGCGCCAGCAATGCGGATAGGAGTGGGAAATGGTCGTTTCGGCAATCAGCACGTCCCGTTCTTTTAACTTCGCGTTAATGGGTTTGTTGGCATCAAAGACAAATTGACCCGTAAAAAACTCAACTGCGTCGGTAAAGCAGCCCTTATTATCAACCGGTGAATACACATCCAAGCCGTACTGCATGCCGACCTCGTAATCCTCGCGTCCGTGCCCGGGAGCCGTATGGACGCAGCCGGTGCCGGCTTCCAGGGTGACATGCGTTCCCAGGACGATCAATGAATCCCGGTCATAGAGCGGATGGCGGCATTTTTTACGTTCAAGATCCGCTGCCGGTATGGTTCCCAAAACGCTGTATTTCTGGATCCCGAATGACTGCATACAGCTTTCCACCAGATCCCGGGCCAGTATCAACACATCGCCGCTGTCAATGGCGACGGCCGCATATTCCAAGTCCGGGTGCAGGGCAACCCCCATATTGGCCGGGAGCGTCCAGGGCGTAGTCGTCCATATCACCAGGGATACCTTTTTGCCGGCTAAAAATGGATGTTGATCACCCATATCATCCAGCAGGGGAAATTTTACGAAAATAGAAAGAGAAGACTCATCCTGATATTCGATTTCAGCCTCCGCCAGTGCTGTCTGGCAGCTGCAGCACCAGTGGATCGGCTTTTTGCTTCGGAAAAGACTCCCATACAAGGCAAAATTGCAGCATTCCCGCGCGATGGTGGCCTCATATTCATAACTCATTGTTAAATAGGGATTTTCCCATTCCCCCATGACACCGAGTCGTTTAAATTCACTGCGTTGAATATCGATAAATTTCTCGGCATACGTGCGGCAGAGACCGCGAATCTGTGCCAATGAAAGGTCTTTTTTGCGTTCACCGATCTCCTTGTCGACATTATGCTCGATGGGCAGCCCATGGCAGTCCCATCCGGGCACATATACCGCATCATAACCGGACATCTGGCGGGTCCGGACAACAAAATCTTTTAGTATCTTGTTCAAGGCCGTTCCGATATGGATATTGCCGTTGGCATAGGGAGGGCCGTCATGCAGAATATATTTTTTGCGTCCCCCGGAAGCGGCTCTGATTTTCTGATAGAGCTTGTCTTGTTCCCAAGTAAGGATTTGATCCGGTTCCCGCTTGGCCAGATTGGCCTTCATTGGAAACGCCGTTACCGGAAGGTTCAGCGTTTTCTTATAGTCCATTAAATCTCCTCCGACTTTCCTGAATATAATTAAAGTTTTATTTTTTAATATGTAAACACGGAAGTGTCAAGAGAATCATGTATTTCAGAATTTGGGGTTGATACACATGAAAAAATCCATTATGTAACAAAAAGAGTCATCATCGTCCGATCACTCCTTGCCTGAGCGCGGATCTGCAAAACCGAAAAAAGATTGGGGTTCCTAATGATAGATAAGATAGTTGAATTAATCATCGAACAGTCCAAACATACGGATGGCCAGAATGTTGCCGCACGGATACACACGGTTTTAATGGAAGTTCGCCAGGCGGTCGCCAAGGTGATTGCCGAAGAGCAAAAAAAAGAAAGAGAACAAAACAAGCCTGTTCCAAATACATGCGATTAAACCGACGCCCTGTTCCCAAAAATCGACAGATCGTTGTGAAACTTTACGTTAAGCCCTCCAATATGAAAGGAGAAAGGTGATAAAATGAAAAACATCCTGTTGGTAGGGGTATTATTTATCACTCTGACTATTTTCTGTCCGGGCTCAGCTTTTTCGGCAGAAACCAATTCCGAAACATCACCGCAATCGGCTCCCAAAGCGTTCCAATTGTCCCTATGGCATCCTACCCAAATATTCAAATCAGAGACTTCCATAAAGGGGTTTCGTTTTAACTTGCTGTACGGTATGAACCGGAATGTTACCGGTCTGGACATCGGTTTGAGTAACAAGGTTACGGAAAACCTGAAGGGATTGCAGTTCGGTTTTCTCAATTCCGTGGACGGCAATCAGTCCGGATGGCAGGATGGAATCATCAACAATGTAAAAGGCCGGTCCGTCGGATTGCAGACCGGCGTGTACAATGCTGCAGACGAACTCAAGGGGGTGCAGATCGGTTTGCTGAATGCCGTTGATAAAAACGCCAAAGGGTTTCAATTCGGCCTTATCAACCACGCCGGTAGAATTTCCGGCGTTCAAATCGGCCTGCTGTATAATTCAGCCGACTCCTTATATGGCGCACAGATCGGGTTGCTGAATTTTATCTGGACCAGGGAACCCGTCCGATTTTTACCCATTATTAATTTGGGATTCTAATATTAATTGGGTTTTGGTCTTTGGGTTTTTAAATCTATGGCCGCAAAATCAGACCTATTTGTCGTCAACGGTCAAAAGTTTCCCGGCCGCATGAGGATTAAAACACCCGCACAGACACACTTTGCCGATTTCCCGGGAGGCTGTTTCCAGTTCCACTTTACACGCCTTAACTTTTTTACGCATCTCCTTGATCAGGTTTTCTGAAACCCGCATATGACCGCATAAGGACAGTATCCCCTCTGTGGCGTCATCTAAATGGGCATCACCGATCGTTCCCAGGTCAATTTGAAAGGAATCAATCCGGAGCCCCATTTCAGCAGCCATCCCCCGGATACGATCCAAAGGGCCTGTGAGGCTTACCGAAAGGCCCGTGTTCATATCCCAGGCGATTTCAACCGCCTTTTGTGCACTTTCCGAATCTTTGAAAACGATGTGCAGATTGGATCCGTCATTGATATTTTTTTTGATCATGCTTCGTTCGGTTCGAAGCAGCGTGCCGTCCGCCGGGTTTCCGAAATTAACAGGCCCCAGCGGTTCGATCCGTTCCAGGAATTTGAGCAGCTTCTCTCCTGCGCCGGCCTGGTTAATCCCTTTGCTGCTGCGCATCATCAATACATAATCGCTCTCCTTTTCAGGAACTCTCCGGTGGACAGCATGGGTCATGACAGCCTCCTTCCCAATCCAAGGTTCACTTTGGCAACAGGTTCCATTGTCACCCCTCCTGCTTTCAACACATCCTGGGTGCGATCGATGGTTTCAGCCAGTCCGGCGACATTGATGGATACCCAGAGATGTTGTTCCGTGACGACTCGGGTGGCATCCCTTACGATATCCGGCACTTGCTCCGGGTCGAGTTCCACCTCAAAATGACACGTCAGAATGCGTTGGTCTAATAGATGCCCCATGGAGCGATCTCCATCTATGTTCAGGGTCCGGCTGCTGATGTCGAGATTCCATCCCAGCCGTTGCATCTCCGCCCCCATTTGCTGAACAGCCCTGAAAGTAAGCCCGCCCCCGGGCCGGTTGAGTTCCAGGCGCATAACCACCTTGTTTTTCGGAATTTTAGCGGTCACGTCGTTGGTTTTGACATCATAGGGGCTGTCTTTAACCACATCCTTGCGATCCAGATGTTTTGACAGCAGCCTGCCGAAGGACCGTTTATATTTTGCCGTCTCATCCTGGTCCTCTCTAAACGCATCTACCGGGCAGATATCCGGATCGATACAGACGCCGCATTCCACGCACAACTCCCGATCAACGGCGGCCTGGGCTTCTTCCGTCATATGAATGGCGCCCTGGGGACAATACGGAAGACACGCTTCGCAACCCGTACAGGTGTCGTTAACTTTCACAGCAGATGTTCTCCATTCAGTTCTGATTTAGCGGTTGTCAAAAAAACGTTCCGTTATCCCAACGGTTTATTCTACAACCGCTTATACCACAATTCATTGTTTCGAAACTTTATTATGGAAGGCGGTATAAATTAATTCCCCGTTTATCATATTTTCCAATATTTTCAACTGAATAATGATTGCCCCAAGCATTTTAAATACGAATCCCAGGATGAAACTTCGAATTTTGTATCTCTATGAAAATATCCAACAAATGTCCGGGGATGAGATGGTGTATGAATCTTTGGGGGAATTTCAGCGGTGTAAACCCTGGCGATTTTAGCCTGCTGCGGCAACGGATCCGGGAAACTCAGAATGCAAATAATCTTTGTAAAACTTCAATAACATCTGATTGGGTATTCGGATCGATGGTACCCAGCCTTTTGATGAGTCGCGATTTATCTATTGTTCGTATCTGGTCCAGTACTATTTGGCCTTTTTTCCTTTTAAATGTGCATGGGATCCTGGTGGGATAATCATTTCCGGCGGTGTTCATCGGTGCGATGATTACTGTACGGATATGACGGTTCATTTCGTCAGGCGAAATAATTAAACAGGGTCTGATCTTTTTGATTTCGGAACCAATGGTAGGATCGAGATTTATCAGATAAACATCAAAGCGATTGACTACCACTGCCATTCTTCCTCATCCCAGGAATGCGATATATTTTCAACAGCGGCACAAAGTGCATCATCACCTTTATCAACCATGGTTTTGAATGCACGATCCCAATCCTCCCGGGGATTAGGGACAGAGCGAATAATGATCCTGTTTTTTTCCACTTCGAGCTCGACATCGTCCATAATTCCGGTCTGCTCTAGAAGTGGTTTCGGAATACGTATTCCCTGGGAATTTCCGATTTTAACAACACGTGCCCTCATTGGCTGTCTCCTTGTTGTAATTTGTGGGTACATTGTAATTACATCCATCTAAAAAGTCAAGGACACAGATCGTGATGCAACCCTATTACCGCACCAAACCCGCCAACCGCTTCTTTCCCCCATCAGTCAATCCCAGGCTGTCGATTTCCCTCGTCAACTGATCGCCGGAGCCATGCCTGCCCGCATAGCCGTTGAGGCGGGTAACGGCAGTGGAGTCCACAAAATCCCGGGGAAGCGGATATATGCGCGTCATCTCATTAAGCAGGTCCTGATGACGCTTCAGGGTGTACTTCTGGTGGTAATCTTCGGCCATGGTAAAGGAGCGAAGCGGTATAATTTCGGTTTTGACGGTTCGACCGGTTTTCTCTTCAAGGGCGGCCTTAGAAGCCAATGCCTGCACGTGCTGTTCTTTATTATGGTAAAAGACCGCATTCAGGTACTGCCGCGACCATGAACCTCGATTCGGCCTATGGCTTTCCCAGAAAATGTCCAGGAGCCGGGCATACGTAACGCGCCGGGGATCATAGTCAAGTTGTTTAATTTTTAAAGTCGTCCCACCTATCCACTCAAATGGATCTGGCATTTCATTGTCCATACCCTGTCGATAGCATATTAAAATCAGGAAAATAAGGATTGGTTCTTGGTGGAAAAAGTTGTTAAAATGGACCATGATTGATATATTGTTGATCGGCTTGGTAATTTGTTGATATACTGCGATGAATCGGTTGGTTTAAAGAATCACCCCGAAATGTGGCACAGGCAAAAAAGCGATTATCTATTAGACCCTAAAAGAGAATAATAACTTAATCTGAACTGACCTTTTATGGCGCTTTGATGATATGATTATGAACAACGACAGGCTTTATGATCTAACAGATACCAACTCTCCAGTTGAATCCATAGCTGAGATAAAAAATATCCTGCTCCTGATCGCCCCTCCCCCGGACCCGTTGCCAATCGAAAAGATATACGCGGATATTCTCCGTCTCTTCAACGGAAAACTTCCAGGATACCGGGCCAGCAATACAAAATATCATAACCTGGAGCATACCTGTTCAACCGCTCTTGCTACTGCAAGACTCATTCATGGTTTGCACGTCCAGGGACAGGTTTTTTCCCCAAGGATTGTTCAGCTTTGTCTGATCGGGGCGCTTTTTCATGATACGGGCCTGATCCAGACCGAGGAAGAAGTGAAGGGTACCGGGGCTCAGTTTACCATCGGACACGAGGATCGCTCAATTGCCGTCATGGAAAAATATCTCACCCAAAACGGCTATTCGCAGGTGGGCATCCGCGACTGCAGCCATATTATCAAAAGTACTGAACTCTTATTTCCCATAGAAGATATACCTTTCGAATCTGAAGAGGTCAGGACCATGGGCAAGGTTCTTGGAACCGCCGACTTGGTTGCCCAGATGGCAGACAAGAATTACCAGGAAAAATTGCCGCTGCTTTTCCTTGAGTTCCAGGAGGCCGGGACGGAAGGGTTTGAGTCCCCCCTGGAGCTTTTCAGGAAAACAGAGGAGTTCTATCGCTTGGTAGCACGTAAACGGATGGCCGGTGAACTGGGAGGGGTTTCTTCCGCAGCTCTCTATCATTTTAGGGAAAGATGGAAAATAGACAGCAATCTATATGAAGAATCAATCAAGTACAACATAAGACAGATGAAGGAAACAGTCATGGAGTCTCTTCTGCAGCTCCACATCATTTCAGGGGGAGATGGAAAATAGACAAGGATCTTTATGCGTAATAAAACGTGGGGGAGAGGATGCTTTAGTCCCAGGTCCAAGTTTTATATCCCGCACCCAATCAATTACTGGAAAACATATGCTGTACAGGTTGGATCCCGAAAGTTGCAGGGTGATAGGTTTCGATAATTTCCCTTACGTAGTTGCCTGTTTCGGTGTCGCGTTCGTCCAGGTTAATTATTTCCCTTTTTTTATAACTGCCTTCCCCCTCTTTTTCCAAGGTACAGACTAATGGCCTTTTGGAAAAATTCCTGCTGGGAGAACTGACAACCAAGGCCAGGTCGTCAGTGTCAAGCCTTAACAGGGTGCCGACCGGGTATACTCCAAGAATATTGATGAAAACCTTGATGAGGATGGGATCAAAGTCTTTGCCGGCATGATCCAGCATGTAGCCCAGGGCGCGGTCCGGACTTAGCAGAGATTTCCTGTAGGCCCGCGATGATGTTAAAGTATCATATTTATCTGCAATGGAAATAATCTTTCCAAAAAGGGTTAACGGTTTTTTCCAGTCGGCCCGGGGATAGCCGGACAGGTCATATTTCAGATGGTGCTCAAAAAGCGGCACCAGGATTCTGGCTTTGCTGTCGGGGGAGGCCTTGAGTTTTAACAACAGTCTGGCGCTGTTCAATGAATGCTCCTCAATCAATTTTAACTCACTGTCATCCAGCTTATCCTTTTTGTACAGAACTTCGTTGGGAATCTCAAGTTTTCCAAGGTCATGAAAAAGGGCACAAATGCCAAGACTTGCCAGAGTGCGACGTGAGAGGTTGATACGCCTGCCAAGGCACATGGATAGCATGGCAACATTCACCGAATGTGTGAAGGTGTAGTCGTCAAATACCCGGAGTGTGCTGATGGCAGCATAAACTTCGTCATCCTCGATAAGATTTGTCACCATGTCTTGGACGACCCGGACAGTTTTCCCTATACCGACCACACGCTTCTTGTCTTTAATCTTCTGGGCGACTTCATCGAGAGAGGCCTTGGCGTAAGTGTAGTCTTTTCTGGCCCTTTCCCACCGTTCCGCCTTGTCTTTGTAAGAGGTTTCCTGGTCAGCCTGTGGTTTTTCCGATTTCTTGACCAGTTCAACCCATTCTATATTTAGTTCAGCGAGGCGGTCTATGAGCCAGGTGAGAGGTTCCGGCTTTTGCCTGGACTGTTCCAGCAGGCGTAGGAAAGCCAGAATCTCCTCCGCAGAGACCTGCTTGACAGCTTCGAGGAAACGCACGCCTTCCAGTCCGCGGGTATCGAAATATCGTATAATGTTATCAAAAAGACTCTTTGTGTTTCTGCTGTAGGGGAGCTTTTCATCATCAATAAACAGCTGGTCATTGGAGATTTTGAGCGTCAATGATTCATTCTCCATGCAGTTGGATATGGATTCGGAGAATTTCTCAGTTCCTTGTATAACCAGCGTATGGTTATCACTGTGAATTCTTGCATTCTGGGTCAGGCTGTAGAAGTTTATCAGGAATTCTTCAAACTGGGAATGGGATCTGTATTTTGCAGCGTCAGTCATTGGTGTTTTCCATAGAGGGAACACTTATGGTCTTTGTTCTATCAAAAGCTTTCCTGATCACCTTGAATCTGCTTTCTGAAGCTGTCTGGAGAACATTCTTTGTTTCCGGAGTATCGAGCAATTTCAGGGCAATGGCTGCTCCCTCACGGAAAACAGGTTTCCCTGAACCCATAAAACTGTTCCATCTCCGGCTCAGGAGTATTCTGCTCAGGAACGGGACAGCCGTGTTTGAACCGCAGCGGCCAAGCGCCTTATAACAGGCAAGGATGTGAGCGGGATCCTTTTGAGCGAGATTTTCTCGCAAGTAGTTCAGCAGCAAGTTTTCCAGCACACTGGTTTTATGTTTTGCAAAAGCTGCCAGGATACAGGCGCGTATCTCTTTGCTGGGATCATCAATGAGTGAAAACAATTTTTGTGCGTATTTGGGGTCCCTTTCAACCAGCTCATTGATCGCTTTCCTGCGCACCTTGATAGAGGTGTGTCTACACATGTTGAAAAGAATTTCATTGACCCGGTCTCCCTGCAGGCAATTCAGTATGGCCAGAAGCTTGTCCCCCATCTCCGGGCCACGCTGTTCCGCTATTTTTTCAAGAGGCCCAATGTCACGCCGACTCAGGCGCACTATCACTCTCGAAAGCAACTGTTGTATCTTGAGCGAACTTCTCTGCATGATGACCGGCACCAGAAAAGGGATAACCTCCGGGGAAAAATAAAGAAGTGCCTGTTCAAGAGCCTCTAACTGTTTAAGTTTAATCTTTTGCAGATGCAGGAGCTTTTTGCCGATGATTTTAAAAATTTCAGGCCTGGACAAATCATGAAAAAAACGGCCGATGAGGGGGCTCTTCCAATCCTGTTCAGTTGATGTTTCCGGGGGGAGAAGCTGGTACAGCGACTGGAATAATTTGACCAGCAGATCAAACTTTTCCAGCTCAATGGTCTCAACAGCCACTTCCGAGATGAACCCCAGAACCGCGGTAAATTTTTCCTGTTCGGTCTGGTTTCTAAGAATGATCAGCAATAATTCAAAGAGGTCATCTGTAAAATTCCAGCTTTCTTCTTCCTTAACCATTTGCTGAAGTATTTTGTAATCGGTATTGGACAGCTCCAGTTGGACAGCACTGATCGATGGGTCGGCAATACTTTTGGCATAAGTTACCTCGCCGTCCGATTCTGCCGGTTGCTGGGACTGGTCCGTTTTATTTTGATCAGCGATTTCTTCCGGCTGAGGCGCGGGGGGGGGGAGCTGGGAAAAATTCATTAACAGCAAGTCCTGCCAGAAAATATCCACCGCCTTGAAATCTATATATTCAAGTTCTTCATCCATCAGAGCAGTGACGATATCTCCCTCGGTTTCCTCTGCGAACAATTTGTATTTATTAGCTATTTTAAATAAGGAGGCGATTCCCTCGAGGGAGAGGCCCTCTTGAAACTCAATCCATTTGATTCCGTCACGATAAAGCAGGGTGAGGATGTCTTCAGAGGGGGCCTCCTGTGAAACTTTATAGATGATTTCAGACTTGCAAAGAAGACGGTCTTTTTCAACAGTCAGCCGCAGATCTCCATGGCTTGTGAAAAAATGGTTGAATGCAGCAACAAGGTTTTCAAGGGATTTTATAGTGGATTCATGATCCTCAGGATACAGGCCGTAATTCTTCCACGCCAAAATAAAAATGTTGATTACCTGCCTGGCATCCTGCAATTCCTTGCCCGAAAGGGATTTTGGTGCTGGAATTTCGTGCTGTTCTTTTGTATTCACTTTTTCCACTAAGCCAAGAGAACTATTGAATGCTTCAGGGTTACATTTCTTAAGAATAAAATATTGCTGTTGACAAGGGGATTATAGAATGTCCCTCTTTACATTGGTTTGGGCCAAGTTTATATCCCATTGTTAATGCGGTTTAAATACCGAAGGACCTGTTTAGATTCTTGACAAAATTCTACAGCAAATCCATTCGCATCACTCCGAATAATTTTACCGAAAACCCTGATTGCTCTTTTGCGGCCGCCAAGCATAAAATTGAGAGAAACCTCATTCCCAACCGATTGAGGCTTCTTCGATGTTATGAATACACCGCCGGCACTTATATTTTTAATAAAATCCGTAAAGATTTGATCTCCAACAACAAAGGCAGAGGGAATAGATTCCGCTTTCCGCGAATACTGCCTGTAACCGGCTTGTTGGCTTTCAATATAGTTCAAGAGATGTATTTTCTGATCTTCAGACATCTCTTTGATCAGACCTATCAATCTTTCTCCGACGCCGACTTCATTCATTTGGATATTCCTTCTTCATTAACAGGTTTTTTCTTGTTTCTGCGATTCCAGATGATCATATCAATGGAACATTTCTCCAGAAAGTTCCTCGCATCTGGTATACGTCTTTAAAGCTACGGATAAAGCCAGAATTTTTCATCGAGCGGGGCTGCACAGAAATAAAAAAGTTGGTGCCTGGGGTGAGAATTGAACTCACACAGCCACTAAGGACCGAGGGATTTTAAGTCCCTTGCGTCTACCTATTCCGCCACCCAGGCACAACCTTAGCTGATGCGGTGCTTGTATCTGTAATGGTCAAATTTGTCAAGCATCCAAGACGGTTTGATTGTTTAAAACTCGCATTTTTTCGATCCAAAATTTATATTGAAGATTCCCAGCAGCAAGCTGAGAGGTATTGGTTTTGGCCGGGCTTAAAAAATAATCAGGTTAAAGCGCCTCTGTCCTAAATGCATGCATGACCCCGTGGCAGCGGCAGGCCGTGCTCAGCAGAACGGAATCGTTTTCTGAGGCAACCGTCTTCAGTGCCTGAAATAAAACTGCGGGGCTGTACCCGCCGATGCCCGGTGCAAGCTGCAGGCTTTTGACCACCATCGAGCGAAATTCCGGGTGCGCAATGTTTTCCAGAAACCGGTGCAGAATCTGCGGCCGGGGTTTACCGGTATGGGTGCAGATGTCATCCGGTTCCGGGCAATTCCAGGGGCATATAAACGTCGCATTGGTCATATAGGCCTGTCCGTCGGCGCCGCGGATCGGGTTCGGCAGCTTTTCAAAGACTTCGGGCGGCACTGCCACCGGCCGGATGCGATGGGTTTTTTTCAGTTTCAGCCGCATCCATTCATAAGTCACATGCACCGGAATCATGGGGACAATAAAGTCTGGGCTCCTCCCCTCTTTTAAATTTTCAAAAAGATAGTCCACGCCTTCCCGGCAGATAACGGTGAAAGCGGAACTGTCCATCTGCGCACAGGCTTTTCCGGAAGAATTGATCAGGACAATACCGGCCCGGGGGTATTTTTGGCGCAGGGACTCGGCCGCCCTCCGGCCAAGCCGACCGGCACCGAGGATCCAGATTTCTTGAGACCGTTTCATGGTTTTTGTTCTATCGTTTTCATTGACGCTGTCATGAAATCCCCCTGCCCCCCTTTTCCAAAGGGGGAAAATGCCCGACGCCTGCTCCTGTCCCTTTCCGCGTCCCAGCCTCCAAACTTCCTAGCCTCCCAGCTTCATAGCCCGATAGCCTATGATCCTTTCACTTGAACCTTCGAATCCTTGAAACCTGAATCCTGCCTTTTGAATTATATTTTCCGCCGCCGGGTATTGTCAAAGGCTATTTCTTCTGTTAACTTGTTGCCATGCAACCAACTATCCAACCAGCGCCCCGGTTGATTCTGGCATCCGGTTCGCCGCGACGCCGCTATCTGTTGAAACAGGCGGGGCTGTCTTTTTCCGTCATCCCCGGTGATTTTGATGAAAGCAGCATCGCACCGACAGAGCCGGCCCTCTATGTCCGGAAACTAGCGGAAGCAAAAGCCCGCAACATCGCCGTTCAATATCCCCAAAGCTGGGTAATCGGCGCAGACACGATCGTACTTATCGGCAACACCATCCTGGGGAAACCCGCCTCCAAAATGGAAGCCCGGACCATGCTGAAGCACCTCAGCGGCAAGACCCACCAGGTGCTGACCGGATATACGATCCTGTGCATCGCCAAGGAACGCTCTTTTTCGGAAACCGTTCAAACCGATGTCTGTTTCAAAGAACTGACCGATCAAGAGGTCGAATGGTACATTCATACCGAAGAACCTTTTGACAAGGCCGGGGCATATGCCATCCAGGGGCTGGGGACATTTATCGTAAAAAGTATCAACGGATCCTATACCAATGTGGTGGGGCTGCCGGTTTGCGAAGTAATCTCCTGTTTGATACAGGAAGGCGTACTTGGCTTTGAAAACAATAACAGAACACATTCAGCATCAGTATAAAATTGAACGACATCAAACAAAATCTGCAAGAGATAAAAGAGCGTATTCGAAAGGCCGCCAAAAAAAGCAACCGGGACCCTGAATCCATCCGTCTGGTGGCTGTCAGTAAAACCGTACCGGTTGAAACCATCCAAAAAGCGATTGAGGCCGGTGTGACGATTCTGGGTGAGAGCTATATCCAGGAAGCACGCTCTAAAATCAGCGCGGTATCGCTCCCTCCCGCTTCGGCATCCTGGCATTTTATTGGCCATCTCCAGACCAATAAGGCCGGGTATGCGGTTCGGCTGTTTAGTCTCATCCATTCGGTGGACTCTTTGAAATTGGCCCATGCGCTGAATCGGGAAGCCGGAAAGATAAATAAAATCCAAGCCATTCTAATCCAGGTGAATATTGCCAAAGAAACGACCAAGTCGGGTATCGCAGCCCAAGAAGCCCGAAAACTGATGGCTGAAATCGGCTCTCTCCCCAACCTCAAAGTCAAAGGGCTGATGACAATGCCCCCCTGTTTCAACAATCCGGAAAAGGCCCGCCCCTATTTTGATGATCTACGGTCGTTAAGCGAGGCGCTTCAAAAAAATATAAACGCGGATTTAGCGCCAAACATATCCATGGACGAACTCTCCATGGGGATGTCCGGCGATTTCGAAGTGGCCATTGCCGCCGGTGCGACCATGGTACGGATTGGAACCGCCATCTTTGGAGAACGAGATTGAAAATACTGCTCCACACCTGCTGCGGCCCCTGCAGCATCTATCCCTTAAACACCCTTCGCACGGAGGGGTTCACCATTATGGGTTATTTTTACAGACATAATATCCATCCCTATCAGGAGTGTCTGAGACGGGAGGAAACCCTGAAAGCCTATGCCCAAAGGGTCGATCTTCGGGTTATATGCCAGGAAGGCTACGACCTGGAGGGATTCATCCGAAACATGGCCTTCCGGGAAACAGAACGATGCCGCCTGTGCTATCACGAACGCCTCATTGCCACGGCCCGGATCGCCCAAAAGGGCCGGTTTGACTACTTCACCAGCACCCTTTTATACAGTAAATTTCAACAACACGACCTCATCCGGACTGTTGGAGAAGCTGTCGGCAAAGACGTCGGCGTCCCCTTCTATTACTACGATTTTCGCAAAGGCTGGAAAGAAGGCGTTGCCGAATCCAAACGGCTGAACATGTACCGCCAGCAGTATTGTGGGTGCATTTACAGTGAGAAGGAAAGATATTACAGGCCACTAGCTGAATCATCTGCAAACAAAAAAGAGTCTTGCTGATATATCATATAAGGTTCGGATTGAATGTTCAGTAATTTTATCTATTTTATTGTTGTGCTGCTTATCTATACCACGCACCAGCCGCCGGAAAAGGCCGCCTTTGCTTTTTCTGAAACCGTTTTATTTTTTGCCGGATTGTTGGGAATTTTCATTTTCCTGACAAAGCTGCAGTTTCAAAGACTTGAAAAGCGGATTTCAACCGAAAACTTTTCAAATCTGGATCACAGATTCAACACCCTGCTGACGCGCCAGTCCATCATGGCGATCGTCCTGTTTGCCATTGACATCTACGGCTTGAATTTGTCGTCGTTTACTGCCGACATCACCGTTTTCAGAGCTATCCCGACCCTCCAGGCCGTTCTTTTTATCGGGTTGTTTGTGCTCTATATGGCGGTTGTTTGGGCCGGCGCCCATGGGGCCTACCAGAAGTTATACCTCAACACCGTGACCCGCCGGTCCTATATTCTGTCAAACATTTCATTTTCCATTCCCGTACTGCTGCCGTGGCTGCTGCTATCGGGAATCGCCGACCTGATCAACCTGCTCCCCTTTACGATCCCCAAACAGTTTCTCGCAACCCCAACCGGCGAGGTTATCTATTTTTTATTCTTTCTGTGTGCGGTCGCTTTGCTGGGACCGGTCATGATCCAGAAATTCTGGAGATGCACGCCGCTGGAAGCGGGCGCCACCCGGGAGCGAATTGAGAACCTGTGTCGACAAACAGGCATAGGGTATAACAATATTCTATATTGGCCGATTTTCGGCGGCAAAATGATCACCGCCGGCGTGATGGGGCTGGTAACAAAATTCCGTTATATTCTGGTGACACACGGCCTGCTGCGTCTGCTGGAGCCTGAAGAACTTGATGCGGTCATCGCCCATGAAATCGGCCATGTCAAACAAAAGCATCTGTTATTTTATCTGTTTTTTTTTGCGGGCTACATGCTGGTGTCATACGGCACCTTTGACCTGCTGGTATTTGCAATCATCTACGCAGAACCGGTCTACCGGTTTGTCCACGAATACGGCTTTAGCCAGGCTTCAGTAACGGCAGCGCTGTTCAGCATCGTTATCATCCTTAATTTCGTGATCTATTTCAGATATATATTCGGATACTTTATGCGTAATTTTGAACGCCAGGCCGATACCTATGTCTATGCAGTTATCGGAAACGCCCAACCGTTGATCCGCACCCTTGAAAAAATCGCCCTAACCAGCGGACAACCGCCGGACAGACCCAACTGGCACCATTTCAGCATTACCGAACGGATCGCTTATCTGAAAAAATGTGAAAATGACGGAAACTGGATCCGGCGTCACAACCGCAAAATCAAAAAAAGTATCGCCGTCTATCTGGCGGCGGTACTGCTCATGGGCGCATTGGGGTATCATTTGAATTTTGGAAGTGTCGGACAGAAGCTGAACAATCATTTTTTTGAAAAAATCATTCAGCGCGAACTCCAGAAAACACCACATAATCCGAATCTATACCGCATGCTGGGGGATTTATACTACAGTCGCAAAGACTACGAAACGACCATACGGGCATATGAAAACGCACTGGGGCTCCGGCCCGACAATCCGGAAGTATTGAACAATCTCGCGTGGTTGTTCGCCACTTGTGATGATCCGAACTACCGTGACCCGCAAAAAGCGCTGAGACTGGCGCAACAGGCCGCGACCCTATCTCCGGCAGCGCATATTATGGACACGCTGGCTGAAAGTTTTTATGTGAATGGAAAATATGCCGAGGCCGCACAGGCGGCCGAAAGGGCGCTGCAACTCGCCCGAACCAACCGATCTTATTTTGAAGATCAGCTGGAAAAATTTCGTACGGCCGAACGGAAGGCTAAAGGATTTTGACAGACTGAAGGCTGAAGACCGAAGGCTTTTAGGAAAGGGAATATAGACTGGAGGCTGAAGGATTTTAGGAAAGGATATGACAAACTTTTTGAAAGATGAGTTTGAGGGTGACAGTCAAATACACATGCGAAGGGCTTGTTGCACCCCTGTAAAGGGGCTGAATGATTATACATACCAACCGGAGAAACACTGAACATACAAGTTATTGTTTTCCCTTAAGTGGGCAAAAGCCAAGTATAACTTGGTTCATCAGTATTTCTGGATGGTTATAAGGTTAACGAATTTCATTCTCGGAGTTATTCAGCCTTCGGTCTTCAGTCTTCAGCCTTCAGTCGTCAACCTTCAGCCTAACCCCCTGCCTATTTTATACAAACCTTGCGCACCTGCAGCAGGTCGCAGAAACCGCCGAATATTTTATCAATTCCGTCCTGTTTCAGGGTCCGCATGCCGTCTTTGATGGCCTGGCCGCGCAGATCTTCCATTTTCGCTTTTTCCTGGATCAGTTTCTTCATTTCATCGGTGCCCATCAAGAGCTCGTGCAGTCCCATTCGCCCGGCATATCCGGTATTGTGGCACGCGTCACATCCTTCCGTCCGGTTAATAGTAAAATCATCGTTATAGGGGATATTCAGATTCTTTTCGAAATCCTCTTTGCCATACTCCCGGACCAGCTCGTCGTATTCTTCCTTGGAGGGATGGTACGCTTTTTTGCACTTTTTACACAGGGTCCGCACCAGGCGCTGGGCCAGAATGCACAGAATCGCATCGGCAAAATTAAAGGGATCCATGCCCATGTCCAGCAGGCGGGTTATGCTTTCCGGTGCGCTGTTGGTATGCAGGGTTGAAAAAACGAGGTGACCGGTTAGAGAGGCTTCGATGCCGATATGGGTGGTTTCCTTGTCGCGCATTTCACCCACCATGATGACATCGGGGTCGGCCCGCAGAAACGCCCGCATGGCCGCGGCAAAATCAAACCCGATTTTCGGCCGCACCTGCACCTGCCGCAATCCCGCCTGGGTGATTTCAACCGGATCTTCGGCTGTCCAGATCTTGGTCTCGGTCTTGTTGATATACCCCAAAGCGGAATGGAGTGTTGTGGTTTTTCCGGATCCGGTGGGCCCGCAGACAAAAACGATCCCATAGGGTTGTGTAATCACACTGATGAAGTTATCGTAGTTCATTTTGGAAAAGCCCATTTTATCCAGCGGAATCGGTTCGCCGGCAGCAAGGATTCGCATGACGATATCCTCCATGCCGCCCTGGGTCGGAATCGTGGCCACCCGCAGTTCAATGTCCTTTCCGCCGTATTTCTTGAATTTAATCTTACCGTCCTGGGGTTTGCGGCGCTCGGCAATGTCCAGATCGGACATGATTTTAATACGGGATACCACCGCGTTTTTATAACTGAACGGGATGGTCTGATAGACCGAGCAGGCGCCGTCGATCCGGATGCGAACCTGTGTGCTCTGTTTTCCCGGGTAAGGTTCAATATGAATGTCAGAAGCATTGCGTGCGTGGGCATCTATAATAATCTTGTTGACCAGCTGAACAACGGCGCTGTCCTGTTCATCCAGGGAAGATTCCGCATCTTCAATTTCCTCGGCTTCCGACTGAAGCTGAGACAGGATGTCGTCAATTGCCGCCAGTTCTTTTTCGTCGTGGGTAAAAAGTTTGATAAAGTCAAGGATGTCGGATCGCAGGGCCACGAAAAAAGATAAGCCTTTGCCGGGAAAGAGAGATTTAATCACATCAATTTTCTGGAGATCATGGGGATTGTCCACCGCAATGACGACTTTTCCGTCCTCGGTGCGCAACGGCACCCAAATATTTTTGCGTAAAAAAGGAATTTTCAAACTGGCCAGCAGCTCCCCGGGAATCGGCATGGTCTTGTTAAATTCCACAAAGGGAACATTATAAAACTTGCTCAACGATTTGCCGATATCCTGCTTGGCTATTTTATACTCCTTGATTAAAAGAGATTCCACCGACTCTTTTGCCCTCCGGGCATCCCCGATGGCCGAATCCAGTTCCTTTTGGGTCAGGATGTGATTTTCAAGCAGGTAATCAAATTTAGTAGCTTTGGCTTTGGCCATGCGTTTCTGGTTATACAGCGCAATGCCCAGAATTTTGGCCAGCTCCTGGACGGCTTCTTCGTCCAGCTTGGTAAATGAACCGCCGTCAGACCGGTTGATAAGCTGGATGACCCCCAGCAAATACTTTTTGAAGATGATTGGAAACGCCAGCACCTGCTTGGTTTTAAATCCGGTTTTTTTATCCCAGCTCCCGTCGAATTTCAGTTCCGGGTCAATGGATGCCAGTTCCTTGGTGTCATAAACATTTTTGATATTGATCAGTTTCTGTTTATACGCCGAGTTCCCCGCAATACTGCTGGATGCAATCGGAATCCGTATCTCACCAATCTCATCTCCGGACTTAAAACGTGAAACCAGTTCCCTTTTGATCCCGTCGACAACATAAACCGTTATTCTTTCGGACTCAAAGAGGGATGTAATTTCATCTTTCAGATCGATTAAAATTTCATCCAGGTTTTTAGCAGCATAAATATCATTGCAGATCTGCTGCAGTTTTTTTCGATACGCAACCTCGGATTTAAGTTGTCGATCGTCCGTTGAATTTGCTTCTTGCAACATGGTAATCGCCATCTTGTTTACCTCAGTTATGATTGATAAAATTTAGGTATCGGCATTTCCATCTCTATTTTTTCGGGTGTAATTAAAAATTTTTTGGGCACCGCCGCTGACCAGAAGAATTCCCAGAAGATAGAAGCTCACCCGGATGAAAACCATGACGCCTGCAAATTGTTCGATCTTTTCAATCTTGGGCATCACATAGGGGATCCTGAAAAAGACCCCGATTCCGGCAAGAACCAATGCGATGCCCCACACGAGTTGAACAAGAGTTCTGGTTTTCAGCACATGCGCATCCCGACAAGCAATTAAACGTATTAAAGGCCGACGCTATTTGTATATAGCTTTCTATGCTGCTGGTGTCAAATAATTAGCAGATATGAATCGTTCCGGTTTTGAACGAATGTCGTTGCAGATAAAGGACTTTATAAAAACAACGCATTCCCAATTTGTGTCTTTGGGATTAGCGATTATGACTTAAGTATTTAAAATGATTATAATGAATCAAAATTTCCTGTCAAGGAAAAACATTATTTGCTCAGCCCGCCCTTGAAATCAGGCTTTCGTTTTTCAAGAAACGCACGGGTTCCTTCTTTGGAATCCGCGCTGGCCATGCAGAGTGCAAACCCATCCATTTCCATGGTGCAACCGGAAGCAAGGTCGACATTCATGCCGTTGTCAATTGTCTCTTTGGCTGCCCGAAGGGAGACTTTCCCTGTTAATGCGATCATTTTTGCTGTTTTAAGTACTTCATCCATTAAGGATTCTTTCGGACAGATTTTATTCACCATTCCGATTTGAACGGCTTCACCAGCAGAAATCATTTTGCCGGTAAATATCATCTCCTTTGCCATATTTTTACCGATCAGCCTGGGGAGCCGCTGGGTGCCGCCGAACCCGGGCATCAGGCCCAGGGTGATCTCGGGCAGACCAAACATCGCATTTTCCGAAGCATAAATAAAATCACAGGCGAGCGCAACCTCGCTGCCGCCGCCCAGGGCATAGCCATTGACGGCTGCAATCACGGGAATCGGCAGCGCCTGGAGTCTGTTAAACGTATCGTGGCCTTTTTTGGAGAACAGTTTGGCTTCCAGGGAATTAAAGGTTGCCAGTTCGGTTATATCCGCGCCCGCAACAAACGCTTTGTCCCCGGCTCCTGTGAGGATCAGAACTTTTATCGCCTCCTTTTGCGCAATTTCATCCAGTGCGTGGGACAACTCATCCAATAATTCGCCGTTCAGGGCGTTCAGGGCCTTGGGCCGGTTAAATGTGATGGTGGCAATTGCTTCATTCATTTCAAATAGAATATGTTGATATGTCATTTGTGATACCTCCCTTGGGGATTTTGCTTTCATCAAAGGGCCAGTTGTGTCCAACGGATTGTCATCGATTACTTCATTATCATTGCAGTCCGTGTCCGAGGGATAAAACATCGAAATATTTTTGTCAATTTACTTTTTCATTGATCGCGGTCAGGTATATGGCTGCTAAAATCAACACGCCGCCGATCACTTTCATCCAGGTCAGGCCCTCATCAAATATAACATAAGCCAGGAGGGTGCTCCCGATGGGTTCACCCAGCAGGCTGACGGCAATCAGACCGGTGCTGACCCATCTCAGTGCCCAGTTATAACTGGTGTGACCCACCAGCTGCGTAAAAAGCGCCATCGCACCAAAGGCCGCCCAGGTTGAAGTGCTGAACCCGCTGACCGGCAGCTGCATCAGCAGGACAACGAGCCACAGGATAGCAGCAGCGCTGCTATAACAGACGAATATATACGCAAGCAGGGACAGTTTTTGGCGAAGTCTTCTCCCCAGCAGCAAATAGATCGCGGCGCAGACACTGCCCATGAGCGCCAGAAAATCTCCCCACAGGGCGGAATTCCCGGTGACAATATCACCGGCCCCAATGATACCGACCCCCGCCACGCTGATAGCGATGCTGAAAAAAGACGCCCGGTTCATCCGTTCTCCGGTGATCACGGGTGTCATTAATGCGACCCAGATGGGATTGGTATTCACCAGAACGACACTATTGGCCACCGATGTATGATCGAGGGATGAAATCCATGTTGCAAAATGAAGCGCGAGAAAAGTACCGGAGATAATTGACAGGCCGACATCCTTTCTGGAGAGATGACAGATCTCCTCTCTGACTTTCCAAAAGGCCAGGGGCGACAGGATCATGGCCGCCAGTCCGACCCGATAAGCGGCTATCACAAGGGCCGGCGCCTCTGCCAAACGCGCGAAGATCGCACCGGTTGAGACTGCAATGACGCCGCTGATGAGCGCAAAATAGGGGTGGACCCGGGGCCCTGAATTTGCGTTTTTTGGAATCATCCTTACTGTACACCCTAAAATTGTATTTTGTCTGAATCTGGTCTTAAAAATGAAATGAGCCGTCATCAGGATCATCATAACCCGGTATTGGGATATAAAAATCAAAACCAGATGTCAACGTGCATTGTCAGGGATCCGGTCTTTGTAAGATAATATTTTGGTCATGCAAAAAGCGTCTGAATTAGCAATAAAAACGAATATTGAACCCATGCCGGAGGTCGATTCAGGCCAGGCCCCCATTCATACCGCCACCCTGCTCTGGCTGCTGCTGCTGGTCATTTTGTGGGCGGCTAATGCGGTAGGGGTCATGATCCTTTTTTTCTTTTGCGGGGCCGTGGTATTTGAAAATTTCGATATCCATGCGGTAAAACTTGATGCATGGCTTTCGCTGGCTTTTCAATCTCTGGCCATCAGCGTGTTCAGCTTCATGTCCTGGCAATATCTGATTGTTCGGCATAATTCCGCCAGCATATCGGTATTCTTTTTTGCCACACCCCTGTTCGGGATGCTCCTCGGGATCCTGCTGCTGAAGGAGGCCTTCGATCTGGGTTTGATTATCGCCTGTACGTTGGTGGGCTTCGGGATTTACATCGTCAACCGAAAATAAAAACCGGGTTATCCCCTGGCCTTACGGGTGCCTGAAGGGTCGCCATAGGCAGTGGGATTTGTTTCTTTAATGTAGATGCGGATCCCTTTTACGATCGCGTCGATCAGGTGGTCCTGGTATTTGGGATCGGTTAAGCGCTTGCATTCCCTGGAGTTGCTGATAAACGAGGTTTCGATCAAAATAGAGGGCATCTGGGCGCCCAGCAGGACGTAAAACGGCGCCTGTTTCACCCCTTTGTTTTTGATGCTGCTGTAGTTTGTTTTCATGTGGCTGTAAAGGGCTTCCTGGACGTGAACCGCCAGCCGGCTGGATTCATTTACCTTGGCATTGTGCATCAGGTCGTTCAGTATGGTCTGCAGATCACTGATGTTTTTTGTGGAAGTGGCGTTTTCCATTGCGGCCACGCGAATGGCTTCGTCGTCCGTCGCCAGATTTAAAAAATACGTCTCGATGCCATAGGCCCTTCGGTCCCTGACCGAATTGGTATGAATGGATATAAACAGGTCCGCATTTTCGGTATTGGCAATTGCCGTGCGTTCTTCAAGTGTGAGATCGTGATCTCCAGTGCGGGTCATCACCACTTCGCACCCCAGCTCTTTCCTTATTTTTTCAGCCAGTTTTTTAGCGATATCCAGCACCACATGTTTTTCATGAACCCCTCTCAGATATCCGGGTGCACCGTAATCCCGGCCGCCATGGCCCGGATCGATGACGATTCGGCGAACGCCCAGCGCCAGTTGTTTCGCCAGGGCGCTGACGGGAATCTTTTGGTCTTTGACAGCCGTCTGGGCAGGCCCCTTTTCCGCAACGGCGGCAGGTTCACCCTCCCCCCATATGTCCACGACAATCCGGAAAGGGTTTTTAAGGGAAAAGATCTTGTAGGTCTTAAACGATTTGATGTCCACAACGACCCGGACCGTATCCAAAGTATACTGACCGGCGCGGGCATCACTTAAAAGGTTGTCATTGATGGGAACAACCTTAGAAGTATCTTTGCCCAGCTTGCTGTTGTCCAGATCGATATATAACCGCTGGGGCTTTTGGATGCTGGGATCTTCATTGAGAAGCCGGTGGGTATAAGTTGATTCAGTGTCGGCGTCAATGACGATTCGGGTATAATTGGGATTGGACCAGAAGCGCAGGTTTGTCACCGTGGCTTTACCGTCTTCGGATGGGGCGATAATATCCGTGCCGGCATTCGTGGTTTCTTTCAACTTTTCAATGACTGCAGCGATATCATCCTTGGGCGCGGCCGGCGGAACGGATGCCGTCTCGACCGTGTTCCCAAGAACCGGAGTATCTCCTTTCGCGGGGGTCTTGCCAAGATTTTGTTCGGCCAGGACCTTGTATTCGCTGTCGGGAAACTGTTTGATGACGCGCTGGAAGATGTCAACAGCCTCTGCCTTGTCTGAAGACCGGAACGAACGCTTGTATAGCTCCTGATACAACTCCCCGATTCTAAAAAGCACGGCCGCGGCCCGGGGGGCGTTGGGATTTTCCTTGTAGGCAGCCTCAAACGCATCGATGCAACGCAACCAGTTTTCCCGGTATTTCATTTTGGCGGGGTTGCGCCGTAAATTGTCATAACAGGATTCGGCTCCGGCAAACTGTTTTCCGGTTTCAGCTTTTGGCTGCAACGGGGCCGGCTTCGGTCCCGCCCGGTCTATTTCGCGGATCTTCGCTTCCGCTTTGGGCTTGTAGCTGCTTCTGGGGAAGCGTTTGCTGACCCGCTCAAATATGTCCAGGGCTTCTTTGATATCCGACGTTTTAAACGAATACCGATACAGTTCCTGGTAAAGCTCCCCGGTTTTAAATAGTGCTGCGGCCGCCCAGGGACCATTGGCATCCTCCCGGTAAGCGGATTCAAACGCTTCCACACACCCCAGCCAGTTCTCCCGGTACTTCATCTTGACCGGGTTGTGTCGAAGGTTCTTATAGCAGGTTTCAGCTTTGAAAAACTGCTCCCTTGCTGTCAGTGAAGAGGCGGTCGCGGGCTTCAGAAAAAGAATCAGACCAATAAGTACATACAGGGTTATGACAGATTTTCTATTTAGCATTATTCATATCGTTAAACCACAGAAAGTCCGGTTCAGACAACCGTTTTGGCTTTTTCCTGAAGTTCATTCAAGGAAATCATGGCATCCAGCGGTGTCATTTTCGACAGGTCCAGTTTTTGAAGTTTTTCAACGATAACATGTTCCGGTTTGCGAAACAAATCGAGTTGTCGGTTTGTTTTTAGGTTTAGCGATGTTTCGTTGCCGGCAAAAATAGGGGATCCATTTAAATTGTGTTCGCCCTTTTCAATGTTCGCAAGAATTTTCTTGGCGCGCACAATAACCTGTGCCGGTATCCCCGCAAGCCTTGCCACCTGGATGCCGTAGCTGCGATTGGTTCCCCCTTCCACCAGCTTTCGCAGGAAAATTATCTCGTCGTTCCATTCCTTTACGGCAATGTTGAAATTTTTTACCCTTGGCTTCACCTGGGCCAGATCCGTCAATTCGTGATAGTGGGTGGCAAACAGGGTTTTTACCCCGACGCCATGGAGGTCATGCAGGTATTCGGCAACCGCCCAGGCGATGCTTAAACCGTCAAAGGTGCTGGTGCCCCGTCCGATTTCATCCATAATGACAAGGCTTCGGCCCGACCCATTGTTCAGAATATTGGCGGTTTCCTGCATTTCCACCATAAACGTGCTCTGTCCCTGGGAAAGATTATCCAGAGCGCCAACCCGTGTAAAAATTCTGTCCACAATAGACATCGAGGCGGTCAGGGCCGGGACAAACGACCCCATCTGGGACATAATGACCAGCAGGGCGACCTGCCTGAGCACCGTCGACTTGCCGGCCATATTGGGCCCGGTGATGATCAAGATCTGATTTTCGGTGTTGTCCAGCCGGATCGAATTGGGCACAAACCGCTCTGCGCTGATCATTTTTTCCACTACCGGATGACGCCCTTCTTCAATAAAAATGGCGCCGTCGGCATTAAATCGGGGACGGGTGTAATTGTTTTGATCCGCCACTTCCGCCAAACCCATCAAGCAGTCGGTCCGGGCTAAAAATTGTGCGACTATCTGGATTTCTTTATTATTTTTTACAACTTCAGCCCTGATTTCATTGAAGATTTCATATTCCAGGGAAGCCCTGCGTTCTTCGGCGCCCAATACCTTGGCCTCAAATGTTTTCAACTCATCGGTAATATATCGCTCCGCATTAACAAGCGTCTGTTTGCGAACATAATGCAGGGGAACCGACTTGGCCTGGGATTTAGGCACCTCGATATAATAACCGAAGACCTTGTTGTATCGGACTTTTAAGGAATTGATGCCGGTGGACTGCTTTTCTTTAGCCTCAAGTTTGGCCAGAAAGCTTTTGCCGTCACGGCTGATGGTCATCAATTCGTCCAGTTCGCTGTTAAACCCCATTTTGATGATGCCGCCTTCATTGATAACCGGCGGGGCATCTTCCAGGATGGCCTGTTCGATAAGATCCGCCAGTCGATAAAGATCATCCAACTGAACGTCAAATTGAAACAGTTCGGCGGTTAATTCCGCTAAATCACTGGTCAGCAGCGGAAGCAGGTGGAGCGAACGTTGCAGTGCCAGTAAATCCCTTGCGTTACAATGTCCCAGCGTAATTTTGCTTGAAAGCCGTTCCAGATCATAAACCGATCCGAGGGGGTCCTGCAGGGAGCGCCGCACCCTCACATTTTCTTTTATCTCCTGAACGGCATCAAGCCTGCTCTGAATCTCGTCCAGGTTCATCAGGGGATATCGCACCCAGTTTTTCAGCAGACGCCCTCCCATGGCCGTCAATGTCCGGTCGATTTCCGCGATCAGCGTCCCTTTTCTGGTCCCGGATCTGATATTCTTTATCAGTTCCAGATTTTGACAGCTTAATTCATCAACAAACAGATAGTTGTTCAATGAATAGGTTTCAATTCGGGAAATATGTTCAATCTGTTTTTTTTGGGTGTCTCCGATATAATAAACAATTGCGCCGGCAGCCTGAATGCCGGCTTTAATGGACTCACAGCCGAATCCCTCCAGCGATATGGTTCTGAATTGGTCCAATAGCCGCTGGCGGCTCCGACCATATTCAAAGATCGCATCATTTAAAAAAGTGATGGATTTCTCCGAAAAAGCCTTGAGCAAAACCGTGAAAAAAGGATCGGTTTGCGACGATTCCGGCAGCAATACTTCCCGCGGGGATATTCGCAGGGCCTCGTCCACCATGGCGGAGGCATCCCCCGACTCGGTCACCCGGAAAACGCCGGTAGATATATCTATGTAGGAAATACCGACTGTTTGTTCCTCCCGGGTGATTGACAAAACATAATTATTTGTTTTTTCATCTAATAGCTCGTTTTCGACGATCATCCCCGGCGTAACGACCCGGACCACTTCACGCTTGACCAACCCCTTGGAAACCGCCGGATCTTCCACCTGGTCACATATGGCAACCTTGAAGCCGCTTTCCAGTAATCGGGCAATATATCCCTGAACAGACCGGACCGGCACACCGCACATGGGAATCGGTTGATTATCTTTCTTGTTCCGGGAGGTCAACGTGATTTCAAGTGCTTTTGCAGCGACTTGTGCGTCCTCAAAAAACATTTCGTAAAAATCACCCATCCGGTAAAACAGGAGCGTATCGGCGTAATCCTCTTTGATGGAAAGATATTGCTGAATCATGGGTGTGATTTTAGATGGATTCATGGATTGTTAGACAAACCGATCGCAGATGGCGTCTTTTAAGCGGACGGATAAATTCTTTGCATAAGTCAAGTTCATTTACTTTCGCCGGTTTTCCAGTGGAAGAAAACCGGTAGCATGACGGAAAAACGAAATGCCGGAGGAATAACCTATCGAGGCCCTTTAACCGGTTAAGGATTTTCGGGAGTTGAATTCACTTCCGGGGGTTTCGGTCTTGTTCTTATCCTTTCGATCTCTTTATCATGGGAATCAATGGTTGTTTTAAGATTTTTGATGGTTTTGCGAAGTCGAAATCGTTCCGGCAGATTGGACAAATAGGCGACCAGGACTCCCGCCGCGAAAAAGAATAGAAAGAGGATGGCGGTGGGCAATGCCGGCAACGAATAATTTTTTACGATAAAGTTCAGGTTGATGGGCTGGGGCTGCAAAAAGAAATCAAGATTCGAAAAGAAAACAATCAGTATGAAACCGACAAGGACAATCCAAAAAAATGCTTTAATTTTACTCATTTTTTTTCTCCATGTTTTTAGATGGTTGCGTTTATTTTCTCAAAGTATGGCTTTAAATTGTTATAGGTGGACATCAGATGCTCCGGGATGACGCGAACCTCAGCAAAAACAGTAAACGCATTGGTATCTCCGAACCACCGGGGGACGATATGGAAATGCAGATGCGCTTCCACCCCGGCCCCGGCCACTTTTCCCAGATTCAGCCCCACATTGAACCCATCCGGATGCATAACTGTTTTTAAAACAGCAATGGATTGATCCACGGTTTGGAGCAGATCGCCCTTTTCACTTCTGCTGAGCTGTTCAAGACTGGAAAGATGACGGTTCGGGGCCACCAGCATATGCCCGTTAATGTATGGATATTTATTCATCACCACCAGAGTGGTGCTGCCTTTGTAAAGGGTCAGTTCATCCTGTTCGGAGATGGCCTTGCAAAATATGCAACCTTCATCCTTGCGTCCTTGGATATATTCCATCCGCCAGGGAGCCCACATGGTTTCCATAAAGGTACATCCCTATTTAAAAAAATAATTACCAAATATCCTAATCTTTTCAATTGTAAAACTCAACCCTTTTTTAGCCCAGCGGCACGATCTCAATGTCGCCCCACATGCCGATCTGTTCACCGATAATGATAACCAGGCCGTTGACGCTGCGTATGCGTTTTCCGAAATCAATGGCTTTTTGAATGTCTTTGCCGGACTTTACCTGATTGCATACCGATGTGGCGGCTGCATCCGCCAAAGCGCAGTCGCGGGAAATCACACACACCGCATCCGCCCTGCCGAAGCTCAAGGAATGTCCGACTGTTCCGGAAGAGGTACACACCCCCAGGGGTTTATCGTCCGGATAGACTTTTAGACCGATCTTTAAACTCAAAGGCGACTCTCCCGCGTAAATTGCAACGGTCCCCGGATCTTTTGTTTTTAAAAAAATATCTCCCCCGTTTTCAACAATTACTTCACTGGAATAGGATAAAAGGTCCGCGCCCACATGGGCGCCGATGGCGCCGGCCACCGCTGCCATCGGCCCCACCCCTGCCGCTTCCCCGGCTGCCGCCATATCCCTGATGATGAGGGGGGCCGGTCCGGGGATTTGCCAGGGAGTCAGTGTTCTAAGAAACTCCGGATACCTTTGACCGTAGGACTCAATGATGCCGCGATACCGAAGAACGAGTTCGGTTGTGGGTTCTTCAAGCCCGCCAAGGGCTTGAACCAAAAGGTCGGTTTCCTTTACTGCCACCCGGAACGAAACCAAACCCTTTTTGCTGATCAGGTTACGGTAGGTAAGTCTTTGCTGCATATTTATTCCAGCATAGAAAACATAGTTCTCGGGCCAGCTCAGCCTTCAGTTGCTCCGCCTTATCAAGTGCAAAGACTCTAAATCCGAAGCACGAAATCCGAAATCCTAAACAATATTTAATGACCAAAATTCAAATGATCCAAACGATAGGCATTTCTGACAGCGCAAATATGATTTCGTTTTTGTCATTCGTGCATTTGATATTTGAATTTGTTTCGAATTTCGATATTCAGATTTCGAATTTTACCTTTGGTATTTGCGTGAATAATGCTCTCTGAGCTTAGACCAAAGCCGGCCTCACTGGGGTCGGATAGTTACTCGCCCGACATCAGGACACCATCGTACTTATAAAATCCGATACGCCGGCCGCATATCCTCCGGACACAATCGCAGAAAATAGTGATCGGTCATACCGGCCATGAAATCCCTGACAATTTCCGCATGGGTGTGATTTGTCAGGTAGGTGTCGGAAATATCTTCAAGGAATTGGGTAAAAATTACCGACGAGAGGTTGCGATTTTTCAGATCGTTAAGATATCGATCAAAAAGCATTTCAAACAATCGCCGGATAATTTCCAAATGATTTTTTATTTTGGGGTTCAGATAGATGTGTTCTAAGTTAAACGCCTTTAACGCCTGCAGGGCTGTGGACACCTCCCCGCTGAAGGCCGTGTGGTTTTTTTCGAAACTGTTTGTGATGACATCCGTGACCAGGTTGTAAACGATGGTCCCATTCGTATTTCCCAGACGCTGAACACATTCCCGGGGAATATCAGATCGCTGAATCATCCCCAGCCGAATGGCATCTTCCAGATCACGACCGATGTAGCTGATGGTATCCGCCATACGGACCACGCACCCTTCCAGGGTCATGGGAATCAATTTTGTTCCGGGATTATCCTTTTTGTATATAATTTCTTTTTCAAGTAATTCAAAAGTCTTATACTTTACTGGTTCAAGTTTTTGATCATGTATTTCGCCGTCATGGCAAAGGATGCCGTCAAGGGTCTGGAGGCATAAATTCCACCCTCTTCCCTTTCGTTCAACCTTGTCCAGGAATTGAACACTCTGGAGGTTATGATGAAAATTCCCGATGCCGTGCCCATGGCACAATTCCGCTAAAATTCGTTCGCCGTCATGCCCGAAGGGGGTATGGCCGATATCGTGCGCAAGGGCGATGGCCTCGATCAGATCCTCATTTAATCCTAAAAAACGGCCGATGGTTCTGGCAATCTTTGATACCAGTTGAACATGAAGCACCCGGTGGGTGATGTGGTCATTTTGGATCAGATAAAAGACCTGGGTCTTGTCAATATAACGGGTATAGGCCAGGGAATGCAGAATCCGGTCCGCATCCACTGAGAAAGCCTGTCGATACCCTCTTTCCAACTGGTCTTCCGGACGGCGCCGGACCGCCTGAGAGCTGTAAGCCGCATGAGGGGACAACGTCCTTTTTTCCCGCTGATTCAAACTTTCATGAATTTTCTCAAGATCGACGTCCATTGTTAAATTTCTCCATTTTCTATCAGACTCTCCATCAGTTTGTTATAATCGATACCTGCCTTTCGAAACCCTTCCTTGCCGTATTTCATATTGGCTTCAAGGACATAGCAACGGCCATTAAAGCAACAGATATCGATTCCCACATCATCCCAGCCGCACTTTCCGGCACAAGTCAGGGCAAGGTCCAGGGCTTCTTGGGGAACCCCTTCCAGGCTGACGGTTGCGCCGGCGGCTAAATTGCTTCGAAATTCACCGGGTCCGGCAATGCGCCAGTAGCTATGGACAATCCTTTCCCCGATGACGACAATCCGGATATCTCTATCGATGGGAAGATATTCCTGTATATAGGCGACGGTTGTTAACTGATTGTATGCCAGCAGTTCCTGCCTGTTTTGAATCAGATAGACCCCCCTTCCCATTGCCGAACCCCGGGGAATTTTTGCGACAAAAGGAAATTTGAAATAATCCAGAATCTTTGACTTCTGATGGTTGCCGTAAAACACCCGGGTTTTGGGATGGGAAATTTGCAACAGTTCAAAGAGGGCTGTCTGTTTGATCTTGTCCTGAACGCATTTGTAGGTGTGGTAGCTGGGAAACGTTGATTTTCCGGCAGAATTAAACAGATCGGCATAAAAAGTAGTCGGATAATAAATTTTGGCGGCAGCCCGTATCAAGGCCGCTTCTTCCGGGTTGTAATCCGAAAAATTGGGGCGCACCCCCAATGTCAGCACATTCCGGCACCCCTTGAGACGATTTTCAAAGGCGATCACTTGATGTTTCTGACTCATAAGATTCAGATGACAGACGTTCCCCTTATTTGGGTGATACCGTCAGAATTTAACCGTTGAACAGACATGTGATCCTTTCCATGCTGCGCTCGATATGACTCCCTGGCCAGTATACCCGTTGACACCTCCGGCAAAATTTAAAAACATCGTGCGTTTCCCAAATATAATCAGGTACTTTTCCATGCAAATGCGCTTTATCAACAGAGATGATGGCCGAATTGCAGCAAATACATCTGGAAAACGGCTTGATGGATTCAGCGGTCATGCCGACCGCCTGGATCACTTCACCGAGTTGATCCCAATAATGGTCGGTCCGAATCACAACACAGGCATTGTCGGTCCGGCTCTGTCGGCAGGTTTTCCGGCGCGTCAGAAGCAGGCGTTCCGGCTCTAAACCACTGAAATAACCTGCCGGCAAATCCGGTTCAAATAAGGTGTCAAATCCAAGAATACGCAACCATTTTGCAAGCCTTCCCAAAGTCTTCTCGGCTGCAAAACACAACGCCATCGGATCGCCCCCTTCTGTGTTTCGCTAACGAAAACCTGATCATCAGTACCAAGGCAGCGTTCAGTGGCGCTGACCAATGTATTGAAAATACTCCAAAGACGAATCACTAAACCCGTCTTTTTTCAAGGCGATAGCCGCAAATCCCAAACAATATCGAATGATCAAAACAAATCCACCGTCGTTATGGAATGAAAACTTTCTTGATTGTTTTGTGCCTTTGAGCATTCGAATTTAAGCTTTTTTTTCGGATTTCGGATTTAACCTGTTCAGGGCGGCGCTAACACAAATATTGACGGCAACAGGGGGACGTCAGTCCAGTATTTATCGATTTCTAGCTCAAAGCGATTTCCTTCCGTGTCGGAAACCATTATCTTTGCCGGCAATTCAAATTCATTGACATGTTGTTTGCCCTGGAAAACCGTCCGGTATGACAACTGATCCGAAGCCCCGTATATTTCAATCTGTAAAACTGAGCGCTTATCTGTGTCCAGGTAAATTTTCTCAGTAACGCCCCGCCATTTTTTCGACAAGGTCAGAATATATCCACGGCCGGACTCATCCGCCGTTAATTCAGCCGTATGGTGCTCCCGGATGGGCAGGCGGGCCGTTAAAATGGAAATGATGTCATTGGCTGAAATCGGAATTGAAACGAGTCGTTGCAGGGTCGGATTGTTGGACGGTTTTTTATAAAATTCACCGTCTGCGTGGGAAATCAGATAGAGATACTGTCCATCGGTGGACAGGCTCACCATTGGCTGACCGGCCGGATTCATCACAGCGATTCGCAGCTTGTCCGGAAAGGTCCCAACCCAAGCGGCCCGGGTGGACAGGACGCGCCCCTCCTGCCATACCTTAAACCGGCCGGTCCCTTTGAAGGTCCAAAGGGTGTGGTTTTTTGCGCCGAGCGCAGCAACCAATTCCCGGGCTTCCGCCAATTCGGCGGCCTTTTTTGCGTCAACCGGTTTATGATCAACACCCGCACAGGCCGTTAACAATAAGGCTGTCAGAAACATACCCGCCCACACAATGGCTTTCATCTGACTTAGCGCCCCTCGCCGGTGGTCAATTGCCGGATCTTTTTCTCTATTTCGGCCTTATCTTTTTTTCTGAGCAGCAGTGAACGCTGATAATATTCCAGCGCTTTGTCATGTTGATTCGCCTTTAAATAGGCATCACCGAGGTGTTCGAGTATAATGGGATCGTCAGGGACCAAGCTTACTGCCTTTTCAAGATACAGCAGCGCCTCCTTTATCCTCCCTTTTTTGAAATAAACCCATCCCAGGCTGTCCGTGATATAACCGTCGTCGGGCTTGTATTTCAGCGCCTCTTTGATGAGGTGTTCGGCCTCATCCAGGTTTCGGCCGAGATCCGCATAGGTATAGCCCAGATAATTCAGGGCGTTTGCGTTCTGGGGATCAAGCCGGATGACCTGTTTCATCGCGTCAATGCTGGCGTCTTTGCGGTTCCATTTGTCATAAACAACACCCAGGCGAAAATATATTTTGGGGCTGTCCGGGTCTATTTTCAAGGCCTGCTGAAGCGCCTGTTCGGCCCGGGAAAAATCTTCGAGTTCTTCATAAAATGAACCCAGATACATCCAGAGGTCGGGATTATCCGGTTGTTTTTTTAATGCCTCTTTTAAAAAACGGATCCCTTCATCATTCTTTTTCATATCCTGATAAAGGAAAGATATATGAACAACGGCACTCTGATAGAAACGTGAATCCGGTTTTACCCGCAAAAAGTGTTCGAGGGCGATTTCTTTATCTTCTTTTCCGTCGTAGGCGATGCCTGCGGCATATTGCAGATCGGAACTGTCCTCGGCTTCCTTCAGCAATCCTTTGATGACGACGATGGCGGCATCATATTTCTTTTGATCCAGGTAGAGCTGCGCAAAGGTTTTCACGACTTCCGGGTCTGTGCTGCTGCGGGTTCCCAGGCTTCTGAAAAGCACATCCGCCTCTTCAAAATTTCCGACTTGATGGAAATAATACCCCAGCTCCATCGCCGCCCGGACCTGGTCGGGATTTTGCTGAAGAATATCATTGTAAAGCTGGATCACATCGCCGGTTTGGCCGGTTGTTTTGTACAGATCGATCAGTTCGAATTTCGGCCCTTCAAGGTCGGGCCGCAATTCCAACGTTTTTTGAAATTCTTTTTCTGCCGCTTTCGCATCACCCTGGCGCGCGAAGATTTGGCCTATAAAAAAATGTCCGACGTAAGAATCGGGAAAATGTTCCAGCAGGCGCTGATAGATTTCACGGGCCGCAGACAAATTGTTTTCATCCATGTAAATGCCGCCGAGAAATAAATATATATTCTGCAGTTTGGGATTGAGGGTGAGTATTTTCTGATAGGTCTCCTTGGCGGCATCTGTCTGTTTGACGGTCTGCTGTATCCGGCCATAAATAACCAGGGCCTCCACATTGTTGGGGTCAACATAAAGTTCGCCTTCAATAATTTCCAGGGCTTTCTGATGGTCTTTTTTCTGAAGATACAGCACAACCAGTTCTTTTTTTAGAAAAGCCGCCCCGGGATCGATTTCAATGGCCTTGTTGAGAAAGTCAATGGCCTCATCGAGATGTCCCTTTTTCTGTTGTATCTGCGATTCGATGTAATAATAGTAGCGTCCGTCGGATTGGTATATATTGACCGGCGGTTCTTTTTCCGCCCGTAGGATATCTCTTGCAAAAGTACATCCAGATATAAAGAAAATGACCATTCCCACAATGGCCATTTTAAGAAAAACTGTTTTCATTCGGTAATTTCTCTTTCACCGTCTTCGGTGTATGAATGAAAATCCGGCAACTCTTCCTTAAAAAATCCTCTCATTTTCTTGATCACGCTCTTTTCAACCTGGCGAACCCGCTCTCTGGATATGCCGTAGCGATCCCCAATATCCTGCAACGTTACCGGATTATCTGAAAAAATTCGCAAATTAAATATCTCGAGCTCTCTTTTGGATAAGTTCTTCTTAAATTCATCGATCTTAGTATGCAGCAATACCTGCATTTCCTTCTTGGCAACTTTATCCTCAGCCGAATCAGCCTCCGTACTCAGAAATTCGATTCTTTCAGTATCCGAATCTTCTTTTAAGGGAGCATCCAGGGATACATCCCAGGCATCCAGACGCTGATCCATATCCACAATCTCCCGTTCCGAAACACCCAACCGCTCGGAGAGAAGCTTCGGCTTCGGATCAAACCCCTGGTCAATTAAACTCTGTTTTTCCTTTTTCAGTTTGAAAAATAACTTTCGTTGCCCCTGGGTAGTCCCGATTTTAACCAAACGCCAGTTATCCATGATGAATTTCAGGATATAGGCCTTGATCCAGAAAGAAGAATAGTAGGAAAATTTTACATTTTTGTAGGGATCGAATTTCTTAACCGCCTGCATCAGACCGATATTTCCCTCCTGGATCAAATCCAAAAGATTCTGCATCCAAACCCGCTGAAATTCCAGTGCGATTTTTACAACCAGCCTCAAATTTGAAGTGACCAGGATATAGGCTGCATCCAGATCATTTTCCTCACGAACCCTTTTGGCCAGTTCGACTTCATCTTCCCGGGTAAGCAGTTTATATCTCGAAATTTCTTGTAAATATCGCTGGAGAGGATCATACTTGACCAGAGACTTGTCGGAAGCCGGGCTGCCGGATTTCCGGCCATTTTTATCAGAAACAAGAAAATCGGATTTCTCTAACTTATTGTTTTTTTTACTTGTTTTTTTTATTTTTGCATTCATCTTTTATACTGCCGATATGATAATGCCTGCGGTTACGACCGGATGTTTCTTATGGACATCCCCGCCGACATATGTTAAAGAGCCTCCGTATTTATGATGCGCCTGTAGCTCAGTTGGATAGAGCAACGGACTTCTAATCCGTAGGTCGCACGTTCGAGTCGTGCCAGGCGTGCCAAACAAACGAAGGGGTTGAAGGTAATTTTCAACCCCTTATTATATAATCCCCCCGAATTATTCAATACTTATTTGCCCCCTATTCCCAGCAATGCAATCGATCGCGTCTGTTTTAATTTGCCGGGAAACTGTTTTTATTTTAGCTTCATCGTGTTTTATCCTAAATCAAAAACAGTGCTTAAGTCAAGGCTATGGTTTGCGCTCCCGGATAATCGCTACAGCAGCTTGAATTCACGCCCGACCATATTGGGCAATAAAAGCGATCCGCATCAATTTTCATGCAAAATCCAGGTTCATACTTGACATCCTTGCAGCATTATTGTTTTTTAATTTGGATATTTCACCGGTTTCGATACTTATAAGGTGTCTTTTGGATTCTGAGAATAAGCAGGTTCTCGTTCTTGGCGCTGGTGTTGCCGGACTTACGGCGGCTTTGGAAATTGCCCGAAGCCATATTCCGGTTAGACTCATCGAAAAAAAACCTTATCTTGGGGGCCATGCCGTCCATTTTACCTGCAAGGCGACAACCGCCTGCGTGTCCTGCGGCGCCTGCATCATTGAGGATAAGCTTAAAGCTGCTCGATCGCACCCCCTGATACGCATCACCCCCAACAGCCGCCTGGCTGGGGTTTCCGGCTCTCCCCGTTTGATTGCCGATATTGAAAATGGACCTGAGTATATCGCGCCGGAAAAGTGTACCCGCTGCGGTGTGTGCATCCAAAAATGCCCCTATCCGGGCGCCATCCGCCCCGGGTATTCCAGCAGCGACCCCCCTTTTATAACAGAATCCTGTCTGTTCCTGAAAGATCAGTCTTGCACCCTATGCCAGGATATTTGTCCGTCTGCAGCGATAAATCTGCAGCGTCAGGGGTCGCTGCAAAAACTAATATCAGACGCAGTTGTAATTGCCACCGGATTTCAAGCGTTTAACCCGAAAGACAAGCCATACGGCTATGGACGCTTCAGCGATGTGGTCACCAGTCTGGATTTAGAACGTATGCTGAAGCGCCAGGGCGTTGTCAAAAGGCCCTCGGATGGCACGCTTCCCCAAAGAATCGCGTTTATCCAGTGTGTGGGCAGCCGGGATGTAAAGCTGGGGCATCTGTGGTGTTCCCGGGTATGCTGCGCCTCAGGCCTGCGCATGGCGATGCTGATAAAGAAAAGACAGCCCCGGACGCAAATCTCTTTTTTTTATATCGACATCCAGACATTCGGCAGCAATTTCCAGCAATACTATCGGGAATTGCCCCGGCACATGGATCTGATTCGCGCCATCCCCGGCGATATTATGAAAACGGATGACAACCGTCTGCGCTTACTTTTTTTTGACAATCGCTCCCGGCAGCAGTTGGAAGATACCTTTGACCTTGTGGTTTTATCCGTCGGTATCATACCCGGCAAGGACACCGATGCTCTATCCGGACTGTTTCTTCTGAACCCGGCTGAAACCGGTTTTTTCCCTTTGCCGGACTCACCGGAAGATGCGGCCGACAAAGGCATCTTTGTCGCCGGCAGCGCCTGCGGCCCCATGAATATAGCGGAAAGCGCTGCCCATGCAACCCGGGCCGCCTGGAGAACGGTTCGGTTTTTAAACGGTGAGAAGAATGATTAAACCGGTCCTGGTAATTGGAAACGGAACTTGCGCCGTTGCTATATCCGAAACGCTTCTACAGACAGGGATTGACGTCATCCGCGTTTCCCATAACGCCAATCCGGACACGGCCCTGTGGTGTGAGCCTAAACCCCGACCCCACAAAATCCCGGAAGTCTATACCGCTGCAACGGTGGTCGGCTGCTCCGGAACGGTGGGCAAATTCAAGGTCCGACTCCAAAGCAATCAACAACGGATCGACCGGACCGTGTCCGCCATTATCATCGCAGAAGAAAACAGGTTCAAGGCGAATTTTTCCCTGTATGGCCTCGCGCCAGGTCAATCCATCCTGTCGCTGACACAATTCAATCACCTGGTCTCGTCAGCATCCCCGGAAACCGATAAAATAAAAAGCGCAATAAGAATCGTTTTTTTGTCGGGTTTGATTCTGGAAAGTCATCCGATTTTATCGGAAAAAACCATGCGACTCTGTCTCTATCTGCAAAGTGAGCACAATATCCAAACATATGTGCTGGCAGGAAATCTGAAAGTCGCCGGCCCCGGCCTTGAGGACCTCTACTGGCAAAGTAAAAAAGCAGGGACCGTTTATGTTAAGTTCACCTGCGACCCGCCTCAAATCACCCGGACAAACGGCAGCGCCGCATTTGTCTTTACTGATGAAATCACCGGCCATTGCTGCGAACTGACGCCGGACGTCACGGTTGTGGACGAGATGGTTTTTCCATCCGAGCATTTAGCGCATCTGGCTGAAGTGTTGAAAATTGATAGGGGCACGGAAGGATATGTCCAGACCGACAATGTCCGCCGCAACCGCATTTGGACGAACCGAAAAGGGATCCTGGCCGTGGGACCGTCCAGGGGAATCTGCACGGAAACTGATTCCCTGGCGGAGGCGGAAGGCGCCGCCCTGGTGGTGATGCAACTGGCAGCCGCAGCTGTCGATGAATCGAACGATCATGCGGTCATTGATCCGGGCAAATGTATTCATTGCCTGACCTGTTACCGTCTCTGCCCCCATGGGGCCGTTACGATTGATAGGCGGCCGGCAGTCGCCCCTGAAAGTTGTGAAAACTGCGGCCTGTGTGCAGCAGAGTGCCCGCGACGCGCCATTGGCGCAAGCGGATCCGGTCTTCTGAATCCAACCGGCAAGCCGTTGCCTGAGTCCGGCGATGATGCCTTCGAACCCTATTTAATCGCGCTGTGCTGCAGCCGATCCGCCGTTCCGGCAGGGAAATTGTCCCGGCTGTGGGGGCGTCCGCACCCCCGGCAGTTGTCGGTTATCACCGTTCCCTGCGGCGCCGGTATTTCGAATGACCTCATATATCAGCTGTTTCTTCAAGGAGCCGACGGCGTCCTCATTCTCACCTGCCACCAGGGGAACTGTCATTCCGAGCAGGGCCATCAACACGCCTATGATAGAGCGGCCCACATCAAAGAATTTTTTCAGCAAATCGGCTTTGAAGAGGACCGGCTTTTTGTAGACACGATTGCAGCGAATATGGGCGCTGAGTTTTCAGAGAGAGTCGCCTTTTTCGCCGAAACGATTCGCAAGCTGGGGCCCAGCCGTTTGAGAACATGTTAAACCCGAATTTCGAATTCTGACAGAAGTTCATTTTTCTAAAGGGTTGGCTATTAAAATGAGGCGGTTTGATATGGAAGAAACAAAAACAGTCATCAATCTTAACCGGACATCCCATGATCGTTTCAGGTTATGGCCGTTTTCCCAGGAAACCTGCCTGGCCTGTGGTCTCTGCGCCGGTTCCTGCCCGGTGGCCGGCGTTGACGGGTTTGACCCGCGCAAACTGGTTCGCATGGTCAATCTTGGCCAGGCGGATGAACTCGTCGAAGCACGCTGGCCGTGGATTTGCACCATGTGCGCCAAATGCGTTCAGGTCTGCCCCATGGATATCGATATCGCCGAGATGGTTCACTCGATCCGGTCCCTGCGGGACCGCGACAAGGTGCCGGGCATACTTCACAAGGGGTTGACCACTGCGCTGAAGACCGGCAACAATCTCGGCATTCCCACCGAAGATTTTGTTTTCATCCTGGCGGACGTGGCTGAAGAAATTGCCGCAGAGCCAGGTTTTGAGGGTTTTACGGTCCCCATTGATCAACCCGGCAGCAACATATTAACGACGGTCCACAATAAGCTTGTCAACACCCATACCGAAGACCTGAAGCACTGGTGGAAAATTTTTTATGCCGCCGGAGAAAGCTGGACAGTCCCATCCGAGAATTGGGAAGGCTGCAGCTGGGGATACTTTACCGGGGATGACGACGCGCTTAAAATCATGACCGGCCGCATTGCCGAACATATGCGCCATTTAGCGGCAAAAAATCTCCTGTGGTGCGAGTGAGGCCACGCCTATCTCGCGACCAGGTCCGGTCTCGAAAAATGGTATCCGGAGTCGTTGCAGCGCTTCGGAACGTTTACGGTTTTCGACCTGCTGATCAAATATATCACGGAGGGCAGAATCCGGCTGGATCGTTCCCGCTTCAAGGGGGTAGCCACCTATCATGATCCCTGTAACTATACCCGCAATGCTGAAAAAAAATTCGGCCACGGCTATTATGAAGAACCGCGCTGGATAATGGATCATTGTGTCGAGGAATGGGTGGATCTGTATCCCGACAGACACGATCAGTTCTGTTGCGGCGGCGGCGGCGGCGCCTTGACCACCGGGTATAACCCGGAGCGAATCTTCTATGGCAGGAGAAAAATAGAACAGATCCGCGCTTCAGGCGCGAACACGGTTGTGGTGCCCTGTCACAGCTGCCACAGCCAGATCCATTCGCTCAAGGAAGAATACCACCTGCCGCATCTGGAAGTAAAATATCTCTGGGAGCTGGTGGCCGATTGTCTCGTTGTATAAAAGTTCGAAACCAGAGGCATTTCGAAGGGAATTTGTTTCGAGAGAAATTCAGGATGTGTAAGAAATACCAAATATCAATTCCCAATTATCAAACAAATCCCAATGACCGAATTTCCAAAATTACAATCGGAAGGTTTTAATCATTGAATTTTGATGATCTTGTAAAAAGTCGAGAATGCGCCTCTTTCGTCATTCCCGCGAAGGCGGGAATCCAAGAATTTCAGACGGTTCTGGATGCCGGATCAAGTCCGGCATGACAATTGGAGTACTTTTTACGAGTTCATCAATTTTGGATTTTGAAATTTATTTGTAATTTAGTGCTCGGAATTTGTGCTTTTCCAAAAAGGAAAGTCTCACCCGGGCTATCGTCAGAATCATACTGCCCTTAACGGTAGGAAGCGCCTGCTAACGCTTCAACAGCTTGCTGCCGTATAGACCGGTGGGCTTGATCAGCAGAATCAGCAGCATGATGGCAAACGGCGCCATCTGCGCCAGCGGCGCGTAGATAAGGGAGCCGATCGATATGACCTGCCCCACCAGAAAAGCCGAGACCAGGGTTCCTTTGATGCTGCCCAATCCCCCGATGATGACGACCATAAATACAAACGGCAGCACCTCGAGCCCCATGACCGGATCCACCATGATCAGGGGCGCATGCAGCCCCCCTGCCAGACCGGACAAGGTTCCGGCAATAATGAAGGTAACGGTGAAGAGTCTGTAAACGTTAATGCCGAGCCCTTCAACATGATCGATATCCTCAATCCCGGCGCGGATGGCCTTGCCGGTAATGGTCCGGTTCAAAAAAAGCCAGATGCCGCCATAGACCAGCAGGGAAATGGCCACGACGATCAAGCGGTAAACAGGAATCTCAGTACCAAAAATGGTGGTCTGCATTTCTATCGGGATGGGAACCGGCCGGGGAGCCAGTCCCCAGATATACTTGATGACGCCGATACCGGCAAAGAGAATCCCGAAAGAGGCAACCATGGTAAAGGTAATGTCACGCTCGTAAATCCTTAAAAAAACAAATCGCTCCACAATGAAGCTGACGATTCCGGCAACCGCCATTCCAACCAACACGCCGATCCACGCGTTCCCGGTGACGGCACAGACACTATAGGTCAAGTAGGCGCCGACGGAATAATAGAGCAGTTGGTCCAGGCTGATGATGCGCATCAGCCCGAAACAAAGGGACAGACCGATAGCCAGCAGGAAAAAGATGCTACCGATACTCAGCCCGAAAATGACGCCGGAAATCAATAATTGTGTATCCATTATAGACTCTCGTCTCCATTCTTAGATAAACCCGACCCGGTGCGTTTCCGAAAAATGATCTTTGCCAGTAAAGGCTCCAGTGTCCCCCAAATCCCCTTTTCGCCGGCCAGCATGATGATTACCAGCAGCAGACCGATAAAAAGTTCCCAATTGGCGATATATCCGCTGACCAGGTCCTTCATGCCGGTGTATGCGATGGCGCCCACAATGGGGCCGTAAAGTGTGCCGACGCCGCCTAGGATTGTCACCACCACCGGATCAGCGGCTCGGTGCGGGCTAGTAAAATCAGGGCTCACAAAACCGAAATAGACGGCGTATAAGGAGCCTGCCAGCGCAGTTGTCGTGTTGGCAATAATAAACGCCAGCCAGCGGATTTTAAAACTGTCGTATCCCAGAAATTTTAATTTGTCTTCATTGATCTTGGTGGCCAGACAGCAGGCGCCGTAAACCGAATCGTCCAGATACTTATAAAATGCCCAGATTGCCATTGCCAATATAAAAACAAAGATAAAAAAATCGCTGTGTTTGCCGAGATTCAAGACGGGGGTGTTGGACATTCGGGTCAAAAACCACAGCCCGTTGTCGCCATGGGTAATCCCGGCCAGAACTTTTTCAAACAGATAAAACATGATGACTGCCAGGGCCAGATTCACCAGGGCGAAATAATCGCTCCGCAGGCGGACAAATAACGGGCCGATGGCTGCGGAAACAACAATGCCGGCCAGAATTCCCAGCAGGATGCCGATATAAGCGTTGGTGCCGAAGTAAAATAGATAAAAAGCGGTGGCATATGCCCCCACAGCCAGATAGGCCGGCTGACCGAAAGAAATAAACCCGACCCGGCCCAGCAGGAAGTTGCAGCCCATGGTATAAATCGAAAAGATCAGAACCTCGTTCATAAAGGGCAGCGGCAGGAACATCCTCAAGACTCCCAAGAACAAAAACATCAGCAGGATGCCCCACCACCACCTGAATATGTTCATCATCGTAATTTTCCTCTCGCAGCCGTTATCGGGTCGAAACAAAATCAAAGATACAGTTCGCAGACATCGGCTCTAATCTTATCCGCTTCGGTAATTTCTGACACCACCCGCCCTTCTTTAATGGCATATACCTTATGCGCAATTGCGCAAACCAATGGCAGGTTTTGCTCAACGATCACTATGGCCGATTTTTTGCTCAGTTCCCTGAAAACGTTTTGCATATGTGCCACAATGCTGGGGGCCAATCCCTCGGTGGGTTCATCAATTAATAAAATTTTCGGATTGCCCAGCAGCGCCCGGCCCACCATCAGCATCTGGCGCTCACCGCCGCTCAGATATCCGGCCTTTCGATCCATGAGTTCCTTCAGTTTTGGAAAGTATTCGAAGACCGGCTCCCAGTTGTAATCCTTTGTGGCGTAGCTTCCCAACTCCAGATTCTCCCGGACCGTCAAATCCGAAAAAACTTTCTTGTCCTGGGGGATATACTTGATCCCCATTTTAGCGACATCAAAGGACATCTTTCCCACCAGGCTGGCATTGTTGACCGAGATCGTACCGGACGTCGGCTTTATAAATCCGGCGATACTCCGGAGCAGAGTAGTTTTCCCTGCGCCGTTGCGCCCCACGCAGGCCACCACTTGGTTCGGCTTTACTTTCAGACTGATATCGAACAGAACCTTCGACTCACCGTAGGAAACATTCAGGTCTGAGACCACCAGCAGATCGTCGTTAGTCATGGTCGGGACCTCCTTTTGGAACGGCCGAATCTATTTCATCGGCGATGTCCTCGATTTGCCAGTAGCTTCGGCGCACCTCCGGGGATCGCAGGCATTCCTGGCAGTCGCCGTCCGCAATGACGCGGCCTTCATGCATGACGGTAAGTCTTTTCAGAAAATTTTCCACCTGGGAAATTTTGTGTTCCACAATCAGTATCGTCTGCTTGCCTGCCTGCCGGGCAAGCACCTCCAGAACCCCTTTGATTTCAGACTCGCCCAGCCCTGCCAGCGGTTCATCCAACAGCAAAACCGTGGGTTCCGCCAGGACTGCCATGGCGATTTCCAGCCGTCGTTTCTCGCCCAGGCTAAGATGCTTGACCATCCGGTCGGCCGTATCCTGAAGTTCGAAGGTTTCCAGTGTTTCAACGATTTTTTCTTCTTTGCGAAAGCGCTTGCAGGTGGTCAGAAAGAGGTGCGACAGGGTTGGTTTTTTATGTGACCGATAAAAGGATAAAACCAGGTTGTCCACTACTTTCAGGTTGTCGAAAGTCGACGTCAGTTGAAATGTCCGCATCATCCCCATTTCCACCCGTTTCTGCGGCGACAAATGGGTGACGTTTTTCCCTCTGTAGTGGATGGTCCCCTCTTCCGGCGGATAATAGCCGGTCAGAAGATTAAAAAAGGTGGTCTTCCCGGCGCCATTCGACCCGATAATGCCGGCGACCTCATTTTCATGCAACCGATAATTGACACGGTTTACAGCGATCATTTCGCCGAACCGCTTGGTGACGTTTTCAGTTTTGATGATTTCTGCCCCTGAACTCACAGCAAGCCCCTTTTCCGGTTATTGCCCCGGGGGATCATTCCCGCCGGGGCAAAATTCATTTCCTAAATCTCGAACAATTCAGGTGTTTAATAACCGAGTTCTTTCAGAGACGGCATCACGGAATCGCCGCCCTGATAGCCCATGACCTTAAAAAGATCCCATTCCCCTTTTTTCTCATCGGGGCCTTTACCCCTGACCAAAAAGGCAGCATACTTGTAAACCGCTGAATGGTCCTGGCGCCATTGAGCCGGGCCCTTAACCGAGACAAACTGGCCGTTGTTGGCCATCAGAGCTGCAGACACCTTTTTGGGATCAAACGACCCGGCTGCTTCAAACCCTCTGAACATTTCCATGTAGGCAACGTATGCAATGGTTGCATAGGCATCCGGGGGCGCATTGAATTTCGCCTGGTACAGTTCGGTAAATTTTTTGGCGCTTTTGGCAACTTCCTTGTCTTCAAAATCGCTAAGGTCATAATAGAAATAATGCATCGAATAGACGCCCTCTAATGCCTTGGGCGGAATCCCTTTGGCGACCACATTGGTGATGAAAGCGTTGAAAATGGTCATTTCCTTGTTGAGCCCCATCTGATAGCACTGATTTAAAAGGGCTACGGCATCACCGGCAAATTGGGCCGAAATGAAAACATCCGGTTTGGCCGCACGGACTTTCTGCAAAATGGTCGTATAATCGCTGGTTCCCCGGGAGACTTCGTCATATCCGACGATCTCGGCGCCGTTTTCCTTGGCAGCCGCATACACACCGTCGCGGATGTCCCAGCCCCAGCTATCGGCGCGGGCTAAAAAGAAAATACGTTTCTTGCCCAGCACCTTGATCGACGCTGATCCGCCCATGTATCCCACCGTCCAGGGGCTGAATGCCGTTGCAAAGGTGGAATCAGCCAGTTTTCCCTTTTCAAAGGCTTCCTTTGCCATTACGCATACCGGAAAGTACGGCATGGGTTCTTTCTGAACCACGGCATTAATGGCAAAAGAGAGCGGCGCCCAGGTCTGACCGCCCACGCCTTTAACCCCTTGTTCAACCATGTAGCGGTAGCGGCGTACACCCACATCCAGTTTGGCCTCGTCGTCGGCGACTACGCCTTCAACCTTTATCTTGCCCCAGGGCATATTGAGTCCGCCCTTGTTGTTGATAACATCCACTGCCAGCAACGCGCCTTCTTCCTGGGTTTTCGCCACCGCCCCAAACACACCGGTGAGCGGGAGCAGGATGCCGACTTTTATCTTGTCAGGATTGGCAGCAAGTGCGCTGTTGGAAACAAAAGCAAAGCAAAACAAGAAAACGACAATCAAAGCAAAAAACTTTTTCATTTGATCCTCCTATGTAAATATAATTTGTTTGAAGGTTTTTCACGGCTTGCTAACTTTCTTTATCACCTCCTTAAGGGCTTTTTGAGTCACTATTAACAGTAGGGCGCTAATATAAAGGTTGGTTTAAATCACGTGCGGATTTTGTTCTGACAATGGCGCCATATATAGTAGACAACAAAATCGATGTCAAGCTAAAGAAACCTGTTTCCGGATCAAAAATACGTTTTACGTCAGTGAATGGTGTTACGCCAATCCGCCATTCCAGGCATTGACAGACCTCCGGCCGGGTGATATTTCTCACTTAAGATGCGACGATTTTCAAGCTGACTTTGAATAAATGGTTAGACCGGAAAGGAGACACCATGCAGATTAGTCGCGATAGCCTGCTGCCGGGAGCCCAGGCGGCCCGTGGGATAGCGGTCATTATCGACGTGTTCAGAGCTTTTACCTGCGCGCCGCTGATGTTTTCGCTGGGTATCGAAAAAATCATCCTGGTATCTACACCCGCCGAGGGGTTCGCTTTAAAAGATAAAAACCCGGACTTCATTCTGGTGGGCGAGGTCGGGGGGGCTCCCATCAAAGGGTTTGATCTGGGGAATTCACCCACCTATATTCTGAAACAGGACCCGTCATTTTTCAGTGAACGCACGGTGGTGCAGCGAACGTCTTCCGGTGTCCAGGGCGCTTTGGCCGCTTTAAAAGTGGCCGATGAGGTCCTGCTGGGGAGCTACCCCCTTGCAAAAGCAGTCGCTCAGTATATCCGCACAAAGAATGCAAAGCGTGTCAGCATTGTTGCCATGGGCTGGAACCTGGAGGTGCAGGCGCCCGAAGATGAACACTGTGCCCGTTATATCGCCCACTTGCTCGGGAAAGGGGATTACGATCACAATCAGGCCCTGCGCGACATCATTTTTCACGAGACCACCCGGAAGTTTCTCCGGGGAGACAAGGTTTATTACCCGCCTTCAGATCCGATCCTTTGCCTGCAGCGCGATATATATGACTTTGTTTTACGGGCGGAACGCAAGACAGAGCATGTAACCGTCAGGAAATTAAAACTTTGACAAACAATCTTTATTTAATTTGAATAGTATCGTGTCCCATATTTTTGATGCATCATTTAATACAATTCTTGAAATACGGCAGTCCGTCATTCCTGCGAAAGCAGGAATCCAGGCATTATTTTCCTGGACTCCCGCCTGCGCGGGAGTGACATTTTTTTTGTAACTTATTTACAGGACTTGGCACTAATTCCGCATGATCAAAGAACCGATATCAACAGGTCGGGAAAATGTTACCGGCGCTGTGGGTGCCACCGACATCCCTGATGCCGATCCGT